>DASYVY010000462.1:0-11119 GCA_035936535.1 Thermomicrobiales bacterium
GTCCTGCCGTTCCCCTTGACCAGGGCCCAGAATACCGCCCTCGCCGAGATCATCCGTGATCTCCAGAGAGATGAGCCGATGACCCGCCTGCTCCAGGGCGATGTTGGATCGGGCAAGACGGTGGTCGCGGCGACGATCGCCCTAATCGCCCGCGCCAACGGCAAGCAAACCGCGATCATGGCTCCGACAGAACTGCTCGCCGAACAGCATGAGCAGAGCCTGGCTGCGCTCTACTCCCGCCTTCTCGAAGATGAGCGTCCACGCATCGCCCTGCTGACCGGGTCGACCCGCGCCGCCGCGCGCCGCGAGATCACCGCCCCGCTCGAGTCCGGCGAGATCGACATCCTGATCGGCACGCACTCCCTGATCGAGGAGAGCGTATCGTTCCACGACCTGGGACTTGTCGTGATCGATGAGCAACACCGCTTTGGCGTGAAGCAGCGGGGGTTGCTGACCGCCAAGGCGAATGGCATCGCGCCACACGTCTTGTCGATGACGGCGACCCCCATCCCGCGCACGCTCAATCTCGTGCTCACCGGCGACCTCGACGTTTCCATCATCGACGAGCGGCCACCCGGCCGGATTCCGATCGAGACGCAGCGCTTCGTCGGTCAGCATCGTGCCGATGCGTATGCGCTGGTGCGACGGGAGATGGCCGCCGGTCATCAGGCCTTCGTGATCTGTCCGCTGGTCGAGGAATCCGAGATGATCGAGGCGCGCTCCGCGATCGAGGAAGCGGAGCGGCTGCAGCGCGATGTCTTCCCCGATCTGCGGATCGAGGTTCTTCACGGCAGGATGAGCGGCAAGCGCAAGGACGAGGTCATGACTGCTTTCCGCAACCATGCCTTCGACATCCTCGTCTCGACCTCGGTGATCGAGGTAGGCATCGACATCCCCAACGCCACCGTCATGATGATCGAGGGTGCGGATCGGTTTGGCCTGTCGCAGCTTCATCAGTTCCGGGGACGGGTAGGACGTGGCGCCGCAAGAAGTCACTGCCTCCTGCTCGCCGACGAGGTCGCCGGCGATGGCGAGGCCCGGTTGGAAACGATGGTCGCGACGGATGATGGGTTCATCCTTGCCGAGCGTGATCTCGAGCTGCGCGGCCCGGGAGACTTCATCGGCACCCGCCAGAGCGGACTACCGGAACTTGGCTGGCTGGAACCCGGCTTCGATACGCGCCTGCTGGATGCGGCCAGGCGCGCCGCAGAGCGGATTGTCGAGGTCGATCCCGACATCGATATCCGCCGCTTCCCTCACCTCAAGGCCCGCCTCCAGCAGTTCTGGGCGACAGCCGCGCCGGTCGATGCCACCAAGGCCTGAATTACCGAAGCACGTTAGACGGCGAGCCCCGGACGATGACTCGTCCGGGGCTCGCAACAGACTGACGGAACGCTATTCGCCGGCGGTACCGACGGCGACGGCTTCCGATGCGGGAGTGACCGGCAGGCTTGCTCCAGGTTCCGGCATGGAGTCCGCGACCCGGTCCTTGATCAGGGCGAGGGACAGGAATGCCCCCAGGATGATCGAGATCCCGGAGATGATGAACGCACGGTCCATCCCGGAGATGAAGGCAGCCGAGCTCGCGTCCCGGATCGCACTTGACACCGGAGCCGGCACGCCCGGAAACAGGTCCGGATTCTCGATCACCCGTCCACCGTAGTTGATGCCCCGTCCGATGAGGTCGAGCACCTCCTGGAGTGGAGCGGTTGCCGGATCTGCCGATTCACGCAGTGCCCGGATCTCCGACGAGCCGTTGAACTGTGAGCGGTAGGTCTGGTTCATCACCGTACCGAGTAGAGCCACCCCGAAGGCGAACCCGGTCTCGCGAATGGCCCCGTTGACCGCCGATGCCACGCCGCTCTTCTCCGACTCCACGCTGTTCAGCACCGCGGTCGTCATCGGCGCAAAGATCAGCGCGTTGCCGAATCCCATCGTTACCATCGCCGGGACGATGTCGATGTAGCTCGCGTCCGCACCTGTCCGGAGGAACAGGAACGCCGAGCCGCCCGTCACCAGCATGCCGACGGCAATGAGCCTGCTCGATCCCAGCCGGTTCACCAGCGCGCCGGAGATCGGCGCGAATATCATCATCGTCACGACCAGCGGCAACAGCGCCATGCCCGTCTGCACCGGCGAGAAGCCGTGGACATTCTGTTGGTAGAGCGTCATCGAGAAGGCCACGCCGGAGATCAGGAACGAGATGAAGAACGCGTCGATGTTCGCCCCGGTGAACGTGGACGACCGGAAAAAGCGCAGCGGAACCATCGGGAACTCGGTCCGCTGCTCGATCACGATGAATGCCGCGAGCAGCACCGCCGCGATGACGAACCCCGCGATGATCAGGCTATCTCCCCAGCCGCGTTCACCCGCCTGGATCAGCGCCCATGTCAGGGCCGCGATCGCTCCGGTGATCGCAACCGTGCCGGGAATATCCGTCCCGACCGTGCCCGATTCATCCCTGGACTCGCGGACTACGGCCGAGGTGACCAGGAACGCGGCGATTCCAACGGGGACGTTGATCAGAAAGATCCACTGCCACGCGAAGTATTCGACGATAAATCCGCCGACGATCGGACCGAGCGCAAGTCCGGACACCGAGATGGCGGTCCAGATGCCCAGCGCCTTGCCCCGCTCCTCGGGCGGGAACGCGGCGGAGATCAGGGACAGTGAGAGCGGCATGATGAACGCCGCACCGAGGCCCTGGGCCGCCCGTGCCGCGATCAGCCACTCGGTCGAGTTGACCAGGGCCGCCAGGCCGGATGTGACAGTGAAGACCACCACGCCCGCAAGGAAGAATCGCTTTCGGCCAAACCGGTCACCGAGACCGCCTGCGGTAATCTGAAGCGACGCGAATACCAGGGTGTAGGCCGAGATGATCCACTGGAGCTGGGTGCCAGATGGCGAGAAGTCGTCCGAGATCGTCGGAAGCGCGACATTCACCACCAGGTTGTCGAGAATCGCCATGAACAGGGCGATGCAGCCGGCGGCAAGCGTGAACCACTTGACATTGTCGTCGTTCACCCGCCGCGATGGGCGGGAACCCGCGAAAGCCATATCCGTTACTCATCCTCCTCGGCACACGGAGACCACACCATGGTCCGGCCGGTCGGATATTCCCCGCCCGGCCGACCCAGACCATCATCCTTGAGCTACAACGCGAAAACCTCCGTAATTGTGATGAAATTCACCTGCCTCAATGGGTAGGTGGGCTACGTAGTGGGGTCGTCGCGGCTGCCATTGCGGGTGCCGGCCGCAGCAGGGACCCTACCCGACGGTAGGTCATACTGACGGAGATCACTTCTTCCGGATTGCGGGTTCGCCCCGACAACGACAAGGGACCACGACACGTGCGAGTCATTTCGGGAGAGGCAAAGGGAAGACGCCTCAAGGGACCACCATCCCATGCTACCCGGCCAATGGCTGACAAGATCAAGGGGGCATTATTCAACGCGCTCGCGTCACTTGAAGTTGAGCCCGAACGGGTGCTGGACCTCTATGCCGGAACGGGCAATGTCGGCATCGAGGCGTTATCACGAGGCGCGCGATCCGCGGATTTCGTGGAGCACAACCGTGATGCCGTGGCGGTGATCCGGGGCAACCTGTCCACAACGGGCTTTTCCAACCGGGGTCAGGTGCATCACCAATCGGTGGCCTCATTTCTGGGCGTTCCGCGAGAACCATATGACTTCGTGATCATGGATCCACCGTATGCTGATCCGGAGATCGTTCCAACCCTTGAGCGCCTTGGCGCCTCACCGTTGGTACAATGTGGCGCAATTGTCGTCATCGGACATTCACCACGCGTCACGCTTCCGGATCGCCTGGGCAGCCTCGAATGCCTGCGCCATCGGTGCCATGGGGATAGTTGCTTCTCCATTTACGAGGTGATCGATTCACCAGAGGAATCGACGCCCACGCTGAGCGAGGAGGGATGACGCGACCATGACGCTCGCCATCTACCCGGGGAGCTTCGATCCGATCACGAACGGGCATATCGACGTGGCGCTCCGGGCCGCCAAGCTGTTCGACCGGCTTGTGCTCGGCGTCTATGCCGGAGCGGAGAAGCCGAATGCGCTCTTTCCGGTGGAGGAACGCATCGAACTGGCGCGCCGCTCGATCCTGGCGAGCGGAGACCCCGTCGCGGACCGGATAGATGTCGATGCCTTCTCCGGCCTCACGGTCGAGTACGCGCGATCGCTCGGCGCGTCCACGATCGTGCGCGGCCTGCGTGCTGTGTCGGACTTCGAGTACGAGTTCAAGTACGCGCACATGAACCAGCACCTGGCGCCGGACATCGAGGTGGTCTGCCTGATGACATCGTCCAGGCTCTCGTTCATCAGCTCGAGCTTCATCAGGGAGGTCGCCAGTCTTGGCGGTGATGTCCATGGTCTGGTCCCGGCCGATGTCGAGACTGCCCTCAAGCACCGGTTTGCCCGTCCGGCGATGTCAGCGCCGATGATCTAGGCTGCGCTGAGGGGACTCGCACCCGGGCGGGCCGCTTGCCGCCGGGTCAGGATGGACTATTCTTCAGGGTCATCGGCATGACAAGCGATCCCACGACACGGGGGACCTCATGACAGAACGCGGCGCTCCGCCAGTCCAGCAAGACGGTACGACGGACATCCTCTATCTCCTCGATCAACTCGAAGAGTTCGTGGGGATCGGCAAGCGCGTGCCCTTCAGTGCACGGGTCATGGTGGAGGAGGAGGACTTTCTCGCCCTTGTGGACCAGCTTCGCGTGGCGGTTCCCAACGAGATCAAGCAAGCGCAGCGGGTCATCAAGGAGCGCGAGCGGATCGTCGGCGAAGCGCAGGAAGAAGGCGCGCGGATCGTCAAGGCTGCCCGTGACCGCGCCGATGCGCTGGTCTCGCAGAGCGGGATCCTGGCCGAGGCCCGGCAACGCAGCGAGGAGGTCCTGAGGCAGGCGGAGGAGGAGCGACAGCGGGCCCGCGGGGAGATCGATGTCTTCCTTGTCGAACAGCTCCGCATCGTTGAGGACGCCGTTCGCCACGGCATGGCCATCATGGAAGATGCGGTCGAGCAAACGCTGGAAAAGATCGAGGGCGCACGCGCGGCGGTCGGCGAATAAGCGCTCCCCGACCGGCGGTTACCGGCATCCGCCACGCACTGGCGAGACGATCACCGATGATCCGGGGCCAATCCTTACCGATCCTCGGTTCATCCACTCCCCGTCAGGCACGGAGGTGACGGGTCGCGGCCACCGTTGACGGGGGTCCTCGGTGGGCAATATACTGTGGCGTCACGCCGGGTTTGCGCCCGGCGTATTCGTGTGCATCGTATCGTCGCAGAATGCGGACGAGGTGCGCACGAACGGATAGGCTTGGACGTCATGACATCTGAACCGGATCGCGTGATCGAACTGATCGACGATACGCGACTCAATGTTGCTTCGCTGCTTCTTGAACCCGTCGGCAGTACCCGGGACATTCGGATCGCCCTCAGGAGCTTCCCGCTCGATGATGACCTGACAGCGCGGGATGTCGCCGCGACGGCGCGGCTCACCCGCCTCAAGGCCCATATCCTGGTGGACGCCGAGGTGACGGGAGTTATTCCGCTTGAATGCGCGATCTGCCTCAGGGAATACGACCACCCCTTCAAGGAAGCATTCACGGAATCGTTCCGGCAATCGGTTGACGTGCGGACCGGGGCGAACCTGGCCACCGAGCGCAACGAACTCGATACCGCCGGTGAGGATAACGAACCGGGATTCACCATCGGTGACGACCATGAGATAGACGTCGCCGAAGCGCTCCGGCAGTGGATACTGCTCGCGATCCCGATGCAGCCAAACTGTGGACCGGATTGTCCCGGACCATTGCTTCGATCGACGGATCCCGAGGGCACGCCAGACGAGCGATTTGCCCAGCTGGCGGATCTGTTGCCGGAAAACGACCCGCCATTGAGCGGTACCGGTCGGGACTGAACCGCCGGTGCAACGCCCATCGAGATCGCGGCCAACCAACGAGTGGAACACGACGCGGCGCCAAGGCCGCGGGAGGAGAACAACAGCATGGGCGCACTTCCAAAACAGCGGATCAGCCGTGCACACCAGGGCAACCGCCGCCGGCATCACTTCATTCCCGAGGTGAACCTCGTCAAGTGCAACAACTGCCGTGAGCTGAAGCGGCCGCATCACGTCTGCCCGAATTGCGGTCAATACCGTGGTCGCCAGGTCATCGTGATCGAGGACACCCGGCGCGCTTCGGAGTCCTAGGTCAGCGGGCCGGATCGTTTTGCCGATCCGGCCATGTCACATCCTGAAATCTCACAGCGGCGTTCTGCCGCGGAAAGGACAAGACCACAGGCGGTCAGCATTCACCCCGCCTGTGGTCTTGTCCTGCGTTTGTATGGTGACCCTTTGGTGTCACCAATGGCGGGACAGGGCATACTCTGGTGAGCGGGTGACCCGATCTCGAACCGCGGACGACAGCCCGAACACGGGCATCGTTGCACTCCAAGGCTCCCGACGGCAGCGCGGTGGCGCGCTCACCATCGTTCGCTCTATAACCTCCCTGCATGGCGGAGGATGTCACACCGACTCCGGACAGAGCGCTGGCTAACGGGGGTGTGGCCCGCGAATGATCCAGGGGCGGTTCGCGTCGCCGGAAAAAGACATCCCTGGAGTGTTCCGATGCAGGTGGAGGATCGGGGGGAGGAACGCTCGGCAGCGACTCCACGGGCATACACTCGCAGGTCCCGCCCCCGCGATTCCCGCACGGCCGAGCGTTCAACCAGGTTCCGTATCACCTTCATCACCCACTGGCGCGCTCCCGACTTCAGCGGCGACGGCAAAGGACAGGGTATGCCATACGCGGCGATCACCGGATGGGGAAAAGCGGTTCCCGACCGCGTCTTGACGAATCAGGACCTTGAGGCAATGGTCGAAACGTCAGACGAATGGATTATGTCGCGGACCGGTATTCGGGAACGCCGGATCGTCGGGCGCGATGACAGCACGACATCACTCGCCACCGCGGCGGCGCGGGCGGCGCTTACCCGGGCCGGACGGACACCGGATGAGATCGACCTCACCATTGTCGGCACCGCCACGCCGGACGACTTCCTGGTGTCACAGGCCTGTATGGTCCAGGCCGAGCTTGGCGGCACCGGCGGCGCGTTCGATGTCGGGGCCGCCTGCGCGGGGTTCGTGACTGCCCTCTCGGTCGGATCCCAGTTCGTCAATGCTGGCGTTTACCGCCGCGTCGTGGTGATCGGCGTTGACACCCTCACCCGGTTCGTCGATTACACGGACCGCAGCACCTGTGTGTTGTTCGGTGACGGCGCGGGCGCCGTCGTGATCGAAGCCGGTGAAGAGCCACGGGGGCTGCTCTCGACTGTCCTCGGTGCGGACGGAGCAGGACATAAGCACCTGTACGTCCCCGGCTGGGGCGGGCTGGTTCCGGAATCCGCCGAGCTGTTTCCCGAGTACCGGCCCTACCTGCAGATGAACGGCAAGGAGGTCTTCCGGTTCGCCGTTCAGGTGATGGGCGATGCGGCGGCCGAGGCCGTCAAGAAGGTGGGCCTGAAGTTCGAGGATATCGACATGCTGATCCCCCACCAGGCCAATCTCCGGATCATCGATGCCGCCGCCCGCCGGCTTGCGTTGCCCAAGGAGAAGGTCTGGATCAACGTCGACCGTTACGGCAACACCTCCGCCGCCTCGGTTCCGATCGCCCTTGCCGAAGCGGCCGACGCCGGTGCGCTCTGCGAGGGCAAACACGTGGTGTTGGTCGCGTTTGGCGCGGGGTTGGCCTGGGCCGCGGGCGTGATCCGCTGGGGCACGGCCGGAGTTCCGACGTGACCGTCGCATTGTCCGGGTCGTTCGCACCGGGACCGGGAGGGAGCAGACATGGCAACATCCGCTAGCCGCACGACTGCCTGGCTCTTCCCGGGTCAGGGATCGCAATACGTGGGCATGGGCCAGGCCTTGGCGCGCGCGGACGAAAGCGTCGCCACGACCATCCGCAGTGCTGACGAGATCCTCGGAATCCCGCTCTCCGACATCATCTTCAACGGTCCGGAAAGCGAGCTGATCGCAACGAAAAATCAGCAACCGGCGATCGTCACGATCAGCACCGCGTACTTTCTCGCCCTCCGCGAACGCAATGCGCTTCCCGAGCCGGAGTTCGTGGCCGGCCATTCACTTGGTGAGTACAGCGCCCTGATTGCCGCCGGTGCGCTCGGCCTGAGCGACGGATTGCGTCTCGTCCGCAGACGTGGTGAGCTTATGCGCGAGCACGGAACGGGATCGATGGCGGCGATCATCGGACTCGAAGGTGAGGTCGTCGACCGCATTGCCCGGGAGGCAGGCGCCGAAGTCGCCAACCACAATGCGCCGGGGCAAATCACCATCTCTGGACGCACCGACACGGTCGAGCGTGCAGTGGAGTTGGCCAGCGCCGCCGGTGCCCGAAGGGCGCTGATGCTTCCGGTCAGTGGCGCCTTTCACTCGTCGCTCATGGCGCCTGTCGTTGATGGCATGCGCCCCCTGATCGACGCAACGCATTTCACGAAATCGGCGGTTCCCCTTGTGACCAACGTCGATGCCAGGCCCATCCAGCACCCGGACGATCTCCGGACCGAGTTGCTCGACCAGATCTGCGCTCCGGTTCGGTGGGTGGATGTCGTAACTACCATGAGCAATGCCGGCGTCACGCATTTCCACGAGATCGGTCCCGGCAAGGTCCTGTCCGGACTCGTCCAGCGCATTGCCCGGGGCGCCGTGACCGTGACCGCCGAAACCCTGCTCCAGACACCTCCCGCCCGTACCAACTCCCAAGCGAACTGATCCTGTGATCCACCGCGAATCAAAGGCCGGTGACAGAAGCTCCGGAGACCGGCCCGGAGCCGGACCCAACACAGAACAGAGAGGACGTTCCCGTGGCTGATACTCCCGCCCAGCGCGTCGCGATCGTTACCGGCGGCACCCGCGGCATTGGACTCGCGATCGCACACCGACTGGCGAAGGACGGATTCGACCTGCTGATCACCTATCGCGGCGACGAGGCGGTGGCGGCAGCCGCGCGAGAGGAACTGGAGCCCCACGGCCGGCGGGTCGAGACGCTGGGCGCGGACATCTCCACCAGCGATGGAGCAGGAGCCACGGTCGAGGCTGCCATGCAGCGACTCGGCCGCCTCGATGTCCTGGTCAACAATGCCGGCATCACCCGCGACACGCTCATCATGCGAATGAGTGAGGACGATTGGGACACGGTGCTGGACACGAATCTCAAGGGCGCCTTCCTGACGAGCAAGGCGGCGATTCGCCCGATGCTTCGTCAGCGCTCCGGACGGATCGTGAATCTCACCTCTGTCGTCGGGCTTGTCGGCAATGCCGGGCAGGCCAACTACGCCTCTGCCAAGGCTGGGCTCGTTGGGCTCACCAAAACGCTCGCCAAGGAGGTTGGCTCACGCGGGATCACGGTCAACGCCGTCGCGCCAGGTTTTATCGAGACGCGACTGACGGATGACTTGCCGGAGGATCTCAAGGAGGGACTGCTCAAGAACACCCCGCTCGGTCGCCTTGGCACGCCGGATGACGTAGCAGCCGCGGTCGCCTTCCTGACATCGCAAGACGCGTCGTTCATCACTGGACATGTCCTCAGCGTCGATGGCGGTCTGTTCATGGCCTGATGTCCGGCGATCGCTCCTGACGCCGAGACTGCGTGACCCCGCTAGGCGTCGCTCCTGCAGCCAATGGCGATGGTCTGTCCGCCCGCGTTGATGCTCGCCTTGATTCGACCATGTCCATCCGTACCGGCATCTTTGCGCTGGCGGTGACCCGGAACGTCCCGGTAGCGGCGCCCCTGCATGGTCACCTGTCGGAAGGCAGCGATGGGAGCACGGGTCGTCCGGCGCTCGATCACCGTCCAGTAGCGGCGGCATAGAGTCGCCGAGATGGCCGGCCGGAAGCCAACGGCCATCACGGCCAGACTGGTACCATTGGGCGCACAAGGCTCTCATCGGTGGAGGCACCCGCGTGTTTCGGAAAATCCTGATCGCCAATCGAGGAGAGATCGCGCTCCGTATCCTTCGTGCGTGTCGCGACCTCCACATCCCCGCCGTCGTCGCCTACAGCGATGTCGACCGGGACTCCCTCCCCGTTCGCCTCGCCGACGAGGCCGTTTGCATTGGCCCAGCCCAGGCCGCCCGCTCGTACAACAACATTCCGGCCGTCATCAGCGCCGCGCTGGTGACCGGCTGTGATGCGATCCATCCCGGGTATGGCTTCCTCGCCGAAAACGCCTACCTGGCGGAGGTGTGCCAACAGGTCGGGCTGACATTCATCGGACCCCGCTCCGATGTCATCGAGCGGATGGGTAACAAGGCCGAGGCCCGCCGAGTCATGCGATCGGCGGGAGTACCACTGCTACCCGGTTCCGAAGGTGTCATCGGTTCCATCTCCGAGGCACGGGACTACGCCCGGGAGATCGGCTTCCCCGTCGTCGTCAAGGCCGTTGCCGGTGGCGGGGGGCGGGGGATGCGCGTGGTTCACCACGACGCGGAACTGACGCGTGGCTTCCCGATGGCGCAAGCCGAGGCCGAAGCCGCCTTCGGCAACGGCGCGGTCTATATCGAGCGGTTTCTCCAGCGCCCTCGCCATGTCGAGGTTCAGGTGCTCGGCGACAATTTCGGCAATGTCGTCGCGCTGGGGGAGCGGGACTGCTCGCTGCAGCGCCGGCACCAGAAAGTCGTCGAGGAAGCGCCGGCTCCCAACCTCAATCGCAAGGTTCGCGACAACCTGCTTAAGGTCGCCGTCAAGGGAGCGAAGGCAGCCGGGTACACCAGCGCGGGAACGCTCGAGTTCTTGCTCGACACCGATGACCGGTTCTATTTCATGGAGATGAACACCAGGATCCAGGTCGAGCATCCGGTCACCGAGGAAGTAACCAGGGTCGATCTGCTCGCCTGGCAGATTCGCGTCGCCGCCGGGGAGCGGATCACGCTTTCGGATGACGCCCTCAAATTCCAGGGGCATTCGATCGAGGTCCGGATCACCGCGGAGGACGCCACCAACGACTTCCAGCCGGCGGTCGGGACCGTCGAGACGTTCGTCGCGCCTGGCGGGCCCGGAATCCGGGTCGATACCCACCTG
>DASYVY010000463.1:0-3129 GCA_035936535.1 Thermomicrobiales bacterium
GGATGATCCTGGTTTGGCATCGGCATCATCCCTGGCGCCTGGCCGCTTCGCGGGCGAGCTTGTTGACTGCCGCATCCAGCATGGAGGCGAACTTCGAACGGTCCTGCTTCGAGAACGACGATGGTCCGCTGGTGATCAGCCCCATGGCGCGAAGATGGGCGTTCAGGTCCCGCCCGGCCAGCGCGTCCCCAATGCGATTCGGGTTGCACTCCCCGCCCCGGAAATCGATGCATCGTGTCCCGTTGGCCAGCACCCTTGCCGCGAGTGGGATGTCCGCGGTCAGCACGAGGTCACCTTTCCCGGCACGTTCTGCAATCCAGTCGTCGGCGGCATCCGTTGAGCCCGGCACGACGACCATCTCGGCCTGCAACGCAGGATCCTGGGGCAGGTGCAGCCTCGCGTTCGCGACGACCAGCAGCGGCAGCTTGTACCGGGCGGCGACCTTGTAGACGAGATCCTTGACCGGGCAGGCATCCGCATCGAGATAGATAGTGCCGGACATTGGTTCCCCTGCGTCTTGCTGCGTGCCGATTGGTTACACGGATCAACCATAACAAACGACGCAGGAGAATCGCCCGATCAGTGGCAATCAGGTCGTACGTGGATCAGCCGTTGTCGCTTTCGTAGCGATCGTGACGTCGCCACCACTGGTAGGGCTGGGTCTGCGGCCACCCTTCCGGCGAGTCCTCCCAGGTCTCCTGCCGTCCGAACGCCGTGAGATCGAGCATGCTGAACGTGTTCAGCAAGAGCTCGGCACCACGGGCGCCGATGCGATAGGTGTGGAAGATGCGGTCGCCGTCGCGGAGGAAGCTGCTGATCCCCTGGTCTTCCTGATCATCGACGGTCACACCAAAGTCGTCGTTGAACGATGTGCCGTATGAGGAGTACCAGTCGACGTCCCACCCCATGCGGTCGCGATAGGCCATCAGCTTTTCAATCGGTGCGCGGGAGACGATCACATAATCTGTGTCGCGTGCGTGGAGATGTGCCAGGTTCGGGACGTGGTCCACTTCGAACGAGCACCCGGTGCAACCCTCGTCCCAATCCGGGTGAAACATGAAATGCTGCAGGATCAGTTGGCGTTTGCCGGCGAAGAGGTCCACGAATCTCGCCGGACCGTGCTCGCCCTGAAAGATGTAGTCCGAGGTGATCTCGACCATCGGCATGCGTCGACGCTCGGCGGCGAGCGCGTCGCCGGCACGGGTATGCGCCTTCTCCCTTATTAATAGTGCCTGACGCGCGGTTTCCCACTCCTCGCGGGATACGACTGGGGGAAGTCCTGTAGATGTCCTGGTTGCTTGCATGATGATCCTCTCGATCGTATCGACAATGCCTACGAACCTGTTTTCATCATGACCCAGCGGGCACAAGACCACTTCTTTCAACTTGCGATTGGTTTCTTCCCGGTCATGACCACGCGGGCGGGGCGTTTCGCTCGTTGCGACTACCGTCCCATTCCTCAATAGGCGCGGAATGCCACCACCAACGGTCGTCGAGTCGAGGATGATCGGGCAGTGCCATCCGGCCGCACGCCCACTTCACCGCGTGCAAGCGATTCGGACAGGCATCAGCTTCCGGCGCCCATGGAAAGACGCGACGCACGATCCGGTCGCACAGATACGCCGGTGGCTCGAATGCCCTCGAGAGACCAAATCCCATCAGGATGTCGTCCGCATGCGTGAGGACTTCGGAACATGCCATGGCCCGAAAGCCGTCGGCATCCGAGAGCCCGGAAGGATGGAACGCTCGCGCTGGTGGTAGCGAGGCATCGCATGCTGCCTCCAGAACGCCGGCTTGCCGCCGTAGCACCTCGAGCAGGTCCGACACGGTCGCGTCTGGATCGCCATTGCGGGGCGGGATCCATTCCTCGCGCGACATCACTGGCAAGGCGACCGCGAATGCGTAGAGCACAAGCGTATCGATGATGTGATCAAGTGTTCGGCGACATGACCAGTCAAGATCACCAGCGCGGACCGACCAATCCCGATTGAGCGCGGGGATCATCGCATCGAACGCAATATCTGCAGCAGCCCTGATGTCTCCCGAACGCATGATGAGCGCACTCATGCCACTCTCGTCCTATCGCACCGGCACGCCGGCTGAGACGGCCGGGAGATCGCGCACGTCAACGTCCTCGTCGAGCGGGATGTCGGAGAGGCGCAGGGAGAGGACTTGGGAGACGCCGTCGCTGCCCATGGTGATGCCGTAGAGGGTGTCGGCGATCTCGACGGTGCCCCGGTTGTGCGTGATCACGATCGCCTGGGTCTCGTCGGCAAGCGTCCGCAACTCATCACGGAAGCGAACGACATTCGCCTCATCGAGCGCGGCGTCGACCTCATCCAGCAGTACGAACGGCGAAGGATTCACCCGCAGGATCGCGAAGAGGAGCGCCACGGCGGTCAGTGACCGCTCTCCGCCGGAGAGCAATGCAAGCGACTGCAGCCGCTTGCCGGGCGGCTGGGCCACGATGTCGATCCCACCAGGCGCCCCCTCGTCATCCGCCGTCAGCACCAGCCGCGCGGTGCCACCCCCGAAGAGCACGGTGAAAGATTCGGCGAACGCCTCGGCTACCTTTGAGAAGGTCTCCTCGAAGCGTTGACGCATCGTCTCATGCAAATCCGTCAGCATCACACGGAGCGACGCGGCGGCAGCCTGCACATCGGCGAGCTGGGTCTGCATAAAGGTGTATCGCTCTGACTCCCGCTCGTACTCCTCGACGACATCGTCGCTCACGTAACCGACGCGGCGCAGACGGTCGCGCAGGCGCTGGATCTCGCGCTCGACGGTGTCATGATCCTCGCGGAGATCCGGGAATTTTTCGTGATCGCTTTCCACCAGAAGATCGTCCGGATCCTCATAGTCCAGATCGTCCGCGACACGTTGGTGGACCGATGTTACCTTGGACCGGGCGCGCTCCACGTCGAGACCGCGCTGGCCCAGTTGCCGCTCCCGCTGCAAGAGGTCCTGGCGGGCGGTCTCAATCGCGCTGCCCTGCTCCCGGACCGTCCTCTCGGCATATCCGACGGCATCCTGGAGCGGCAGCCGCTCCGTCATGGTGAGATTGAGCGTCGTCGCCAAGCTCTCGACCTCCTGATCCAGACGCCGACGCTGCCCCGCAAGCGCCTCCTG
>DASYVY010000464.1:0-1738 GCA_035936535.1 Thermomicrobiales bacterium
ATCCTGAAGACCGTAAGCGCCTGAACGGCGTTACTCCATAAGACACCCAGGGCTGTTCAACGCTCATTGAACGCCGTTGTATGAGAGGCTGACGGTGGGGTCGATGGCTGCGATCCAGAGGGCTCGCGCGATGTTTTCGGCACCATTGGCCCGGGCGATGTTGAGCACGTAGCTTCGAAGTCTGGCCATGATGCCGGGGTTGATGCGGATGCGGCTGGCGTCTTCGGCGAGGGTGACGTCGCGGACGTAATGGCTCCGGTTCTCGATGGCCCAGTGATTCCGGATGACGTCCGCGAAGGTCGCAGCGGGCAGCATAACGCAAGAGGCGTAGAGGGCGGTTTCCTCGCGAGCAGTCCAGGCTCTGGTCGCGGCGGAGCGGATCAGGGTGCAGCGGCGGACGCGCACGAGGGCCGCGATGAGGGGAGCCCATTCGGTGTCGCACAGCGCGCCGGCTGGGTCGAAGACCTCGACGTGACGGTCTTCCTGCCGGTTGCGGGCGCGGTCGCGGCGGTGGTCGCTCTCGAGGGGCCGTGCCGTTGCGGCGAGATCGTCGAGGCGATGCTGCAGGTTCGGCTGGTTCTCCTTGACCTGTACGATGAGGTCATTGCCGGTCGCCTTGGCGATCTCGAATGTTTTTTTGACAGTGCATCGCGTCGATCGTGAAGACGCGGCCGGTCAGGCCGAGCGTTTCGATGAGGGTCTGGACGGCTGGGATCTCGTTCGACTTCTCCCCGACGACCTCATGAGCCAGGATGATCCGATGATCAACGGCGAAAGCGCTCAGCACATGCGCCGCCTTTCGGTCAGCGAAGGCATCAAAGCTGCCCCGGAGTGTCTTGCCGTCGATCGCAACGAAATGCGATGGTGAGGCTCCGCATGGGTGATCGAGTGCCTCGGCGTGACGTCGGAACGCCTGTTCCAGTTCGGTCTCGTCGAGCCCCTGGAGGATGCCGCGCACCGACGTGTAGGCGGGCGCCCGCCGCAACGCCGCGCCCGGGAAGGCCGCATTCAGAAGGCCGAGCCGCCGGTCGATCAAGGTGTGGATCTGACGAGACGAGCGCGCCCCGCTCACCAGCGCTAGGATCGAGAACAGGATCACGCCAGCTTGCCCGTACATCTTACCTTCGGCGCGCCGGCGATCGGGAATGGCGGCCAGGCAGGTGAGAAGATCCGTCGTCATCAGCAACCTCCCAGTCGGGTTGCTCCCCATGGATTCAGACCGGATTCCCCTCCGAAAGCAAAAAGACGTCCTTCACGGCGCCGCCCACGCCGCCCCTCTCAGACAGAGCGTTAAACAGCCCTGGGACGGGAAGCAAGGACACGGAGGGCCGTCTTGCACTCGCGGACGGCGAACTTGTTGCCGTGTTCGTGCGCCTTGACGATCCGATGCACGGCAAGGACCAGGGACAATGGTTCCTGGAGGCTGGTTTCGGACCCTGCGGGAGTGCGAGGTCACTGCTGTTCGGAGGTCTTGCCGAGGCTGAAGACTGGTGCCGGTCTCAGCTGTCGCACCACGGCGGACCGTCACCGTGCGGCCCTATCTGGTCCGCCGAGGGGGATTGACGTCCCTGACGGCGGCTCTCCATATCTGGAACCACGGCTGTTAGGCTCCTTCGGGACCTGTCCCGCGCTCCTCGGCGAAGGTCCCGGTGATGGAGGCTGAAGGATCAACCGGTCGGTCATGATCCCGGCACCGAGCGAGGCGGCGTTCCAAAATGTCCGCTGCATGAGGTAAGCG
>DASYVY010000465.1:0-1900 GCA_035936535.1 Thermomicrobiales bacterium
GGACAACTAGGCCGCTGCGGGGAAGCTGGCAGCTCGACAGACGACCGGATCGCCGCATTCTGCAACGGTCCGCCCAGTCGGCCTAGGGGTGAGCAGGAAGCGCCGGTGTTGCCCGACCAGAGACTTTGGTGGCCGAGCAAGAACCGCGAGCGCCGGCGATACCGTCCGGTGCGGCCCTCGGCCGACGGAGATCTGGCGGCACGTACTGACCGGTTGAAGGTTCGCCACAGTGGACCCCCCACGATCGTCCACACTCACGGTTTCGTCGGTTGAACAGGATCCCGGTAGTCGAAGCTGATGCCCAACTCCTCGAAGAAGCGTTGGACACGCGCAAGGATCCTCTTCCGCGCCACGAACGGCTGGTCCGGCCAACGGATCTGCCGTGCCCAGGTGCTGACACCGCTGGCCGGTATCGAGCCACGGTCAGTCATGAGGACCAGTCGCGCAGCCTGATCGTGCCACTTCGGCGGAGCGAAGCCCGCCCGGACGATGGACGCCCGAGGCACCCGAATCGTGCGGAAGAAATTGACGACCACAATCTCGTCGCCCTGTACCTCAACACGTGTCAATGCCGCCCTCATGGCGCTGAGGCACCCGATCGTCAGAATGGCAGCCGAGAACGGCCAGCGCTGCTCTAGGGCGAAAAGACCGAAGAACCAGAGGGAGACCACGATCCGCCGGAATCGGAGAGGCCCGATCGCGATCTTGGTCACAAACAATGATGGCGCAGCATTGCCAGAGGCCCCCGACACCGCCGGCCGGGATGGGGGTGGCACTGACCTAGATCAGCGGCTATGCGCGATCCTGCCCGGCGGGCGGATGGAATCACTGAGCGTTCGGCACTTCCTTCCCGCGACGTGCGACCCTGGAGGCGTGAAGAGCCGGATCATGTACGTGGAGCTGAAGACCGGCTACAACGACAACGGGCCGGCTTGGATCGGCCGTGTCAGTTTCTCGAAGACGGGTCAGACGATCTACTACCGCGGCAAGTCCCTTCGCCGGATTCCGGGGGGCGGCATCTCGGCCAACTATCGGGACGTGGAGACGGGTGAGCAGTACTGGATCTCGGGAGTGAAGAAGAACCGGGAGGACCGCCATTGGGCTGGTGCCGGTCCGGTCGAGATCGACCAGGACGTGCGTGCGGAGTACGAGCGACTGGTCACCCCACCGACGTAGAACGGCACATCCCCATGAAGTCAGAGCGGTAGCGTCGCGTGCCGTGAGCGACGACGAGCGCCAAGCCTTCGCGGTGCCGTTCGCTGAAGGTGAGTACGACGACATCGATCTGTCGCTGCTGGACCGCGACGACGAGGACGACCGCCGCCTACTCATCCAAGCCGAGCATCCTGAGTTCCACCAGGCGCTGGCCAGTGGACAGCGCGAGGTTCACGTCGGAGGGGTGACGGTCAATCCGGTCCTGCACATCGCCATGCATGAGATCGTCGCCAACCAGCTGTGGGCTAACGACCCGCCAGAGATGTGGGAGACCGCGGTGCGGCTTCTGGCCGCCGGCTATGAGCGGCACGAGGTGCTGCACATGCTCGCTTCTGTGGTCTCCGGAGAGGTCTTCGAGGCCCTGCACAACCAGACGCCCCACGACATCGAGCGCGTACGAGCCGCCTTGGCCGAGCTTCCGGATTCCTGGGAGCGGCAACGTGCCGCCATCCCGAAGGAACGGCACATGAACCGATCGGAGCGTCGAGCCGCTACGACGAAGCGACCTCACTGAACGCCCAACCTGGGCAAGCGATCAAGACCTCGGCGGGCCGCCGTTGCGACCCGAGCAGTAACACCGGGCACCGCCGATCCCGGTCGGGTTAGCGCGTCACCCGACCAATGCACCACGGCATCTCTGACAGAGCGCTTCTTGTCAAGAGGCGTCCCCGAAGGGGACACGATT
>DASYVY010000466.1:0-1700 GCA_035936535.1 Thermomicrobiales bacterium
CGTTGCATCAAGTATCGCACGACGCTCTCGCCGCCGAGCGCTACACTAGAGGCGCGTTCGGGTCGTCCGAGCGATGCCACGGCAGCGATCGAGTGCCATCACGAACCAGAGGCGCCGGTGGCAGATCGAGCGGCGCCTCGATCGTAAGCGCCGCTCCCGTCCGCGTCCGACAGACTTTCCCCAAGCATGCGCAGGACCGTCACCATGCCCGAACATTCCGGAATCCATCTACCAGCCGCGAAGGCCGGCGCACTCACCCGAGCGGATGTCGAAGCCATGCTCACCCAGCACGGGTATCGCCTCACCACGCCCCGGTCAGCGATCGTCGACGCGATGCTGCGGCACACCCGCCCCTTCACCGCCGAACAACTGGTCGCCGAGCTGCGCGACAGCGCTCCGGGCGCCTCCGGGCAATCGATCGGCCGCGCCACGGTCTACCGGACCCTCGAGATCCTGGCGGCGATCGATGTCCTGACGCGGTTGATCCAGCCGGATGGCCATCCCGCGTACATTTCGGATTCGCTCGGCCATCGTCACCATCTCGTCTGCTCGACCTGTGGCACGGCCGTGGCATTCACGCGCTGCCCAGTCGACGATCTGGTGCAGGTGCTGACCAAAGACACCGATTTCCTGATCCACGATCACCTGCTGGAGGTCTTCGGCGTATGCCCTACCTGCCAGACAGCACAGGTTCAGCCAACTTCCGCTAATTGACACTTTGTATCATCAGTGGTAGGGTGCCCGTGGAAGTCCCTGTCCCGTAGACCAGTCCCCATGTTCACTCCCTGCCCGCATCCGCTTTTGGCTCTCCTTCCTCTGGGATCTCCTCCGGGTTCCCTGCTCGCAGCCTGGTTTCGATGACACACCCCAAACGCACCGCGGCGCACGTCCCGGTTCTCCCGGTTCTGGAGACGTCACACCTCACGGTCCACTATGAGGAGCGCCCCGCGCTCGCCGACATCTCGCTGGCGCTCTATGGCGGCGAGATCGTAGGGCTGCTGGGTCCGAACGGAGCGGGCAAGAGCACCCTCTTGAAAGTCCTTGCCGGGATGCTCTCGGCCTCGCACGGAACCGTCCTGTACAGGGGAAACCCGTTGCGCGGCACGCACCCGGCAATCACCTACGTCCCACAACGTTCGGGGGCCGATTGGGCGTTCCCGATCTCGGTGCGGGAGGCGGTCCTGCTCGGGCTGTCGCATCGCACCCCGCGGTGGCGCGGGTTCGACCGTGACGAACAGCGGCGTGCCATGGATGCATTGGATCACGTCGGAATACAGGAACTCGCCCACGTCCAGATCGGGGAACTCTCCGGTGGCCAGCAGCAGCGGGTGTTCCTCGCCCGTGCGCTGCTGGCCTGCGGTGCCGCGCTGTTGCTGGACGAGCCATTCACCGGGGTCGATATTCCGACACAGGATCTGTTCGGATCGATCTTCGCTGATCTCCGGCGGCGTGGCACGCTGGTCGTCTACGCCACGCACGATCTCGCCCAGGCCAGGCATTCGTCCGACCGGGTAGTCCTGATCAACCGCCACCTGATCGCCTCGGGACCACCCGCCGATACGATGGTCGAGGAACCGCTCCGCAGGGCATTCGGCGGTCAGGTGATCGTCGTCAGCGGACCACCGCTCGACACCGATCCCGCACCCGTCGACCAGATGGCCCGGGTTTCCCGATGACTGACTGGCTGATCACTCCATGGA
>DASYVY010000467.1:0-1747 GCA_035936535.1 Thermomicrobiales bacterium
GGCTGATGATGTTGGGTGGCTCAGGCAAGGCGAGCAGGTGGCAACGGGCCATTGCATGAGGACGAGCCGCGCGAGACAGCGGCGTCGCTCATCCGGGGCCGAAGCCCCGTTGCACTTCGTCCAGCATCCGGGCCAGCTCCGTGTCCGGATCATCGCTGCCGAGTGCTACGATCGCGCTCCGGCGGCTCTGGATGTTGCTCCCGACCAGCGCCACGGCGTTGCGGACGGACGCATCGGTGTCGCTCGGCAGGACAGCCGGCCAGATCGTCACCGTTCTCCGCAGGCCGCGCAGGTCGTGGCCGCCGAAGCGCTCCAGCAGGTCCAGCAGCATCGCGTTGCGGCGGGCGAACACGCCGTCCCACATCCGGCGCATGCGCCCGACCTTCTGCACCAGCGGCTGGATCTCGACTTCGAGCGCCGCGCCGGAGAGATCGCGGCCGGAATCGCCAAAGGCCGTGCGCGGCGTCTCCGCCAGGTCATGCAGCACCCGGAACAGCTGGGTGATGTAGGCAAGGTGGACATCCGTGCTGCCGCCCTGGAGCAGGTCCAGCAGGTAGGCCCTGGCCCCTTCGGGAAGCTCCCATTTCGCGCCCGGCCCAACAGAGATCCCGTCCGACCCGTCGACGTTCTCGAGCACGGCGATCGGGGCGCCGGAAAGTTCGAGGATCCGCGACAGGACCGTCATCCGCTGGTTCAGCTCGCGGCAGACATCGATCAGGTCGGTCAACTCGGACTGTCCCCAGAAGCTGAAGGGCCGTGGGTTGTTGGCGGCGACGATGTAGGGAATCCAGCCGTAGGGATTGGAGACATCGTGCAGTTGCTGGCCGGCGATTGTCAGCCGCCAGCGCTCCGGGGTCCAGACCTCGACCACGGGATAAGTCTGCTGCGGCGCCAGCCCGAGAATCTCCGGCACGGTGGCGGTGATCTCCGGAAAGAGGTGGCGGATCTGGTCACCCGTCAGCCCATAGGTGTGCGTCATCGCATCGACGGCGCGGGGGTCATCCGGCGCGCAGGTCGCGACAAGCGAGCCGGGATCGACGGCGACGACCCGGGGGCGGTTTCGCCGGGCATCCCAGGTCACCTTGATCGCCGCATCGCCGAGCACGGCGGCATCGACCGCCAGCGCGAGATCGAGCCGGGTCAGGTCGAGTTCGGTCGCGGTCGCGGCGAGCAGGCGCTCGGCCAGGTTGCCACGCTCGGGATCGGCGTCCGGATCATCGCTGTCGGGAAGGACGGAAAAGGCGACCGGTCCCGGAAAGACATAACTCGCGGTCTTGCGGATCAGCACCCGGGCGTAATTGAGCACCAGGCGGGAATCCTCACGTCGCTGGCGCTATCCCACGGCGTCGGGCCATTGCTGGCCGCTGTAGAAGGCGAGCGCCCTGCCATAGGCGGCGATCCGGGCATCATCGGCGGGAGTGCGAACTCCCGGTGGCCAGAACGCCTGGTCGGTTCCGGGGACGGAGAGAGACGGCGGATCGATCCATGGACCGGTGACCAGCATGGGGAGCTCCTGGCAAGATGCGTTGGGAGGGAAGGATGGATAAGAACATATGTTCGTATCCCATACTCTTCTCTACGCATCAAGGAGCGGAAAACGCGCCAAATCGCGTTGTGGCCCACCATCGCCAAGGCTCGGACCATTGAAATCGCGACCTGAATCCGTCGGGGCGGTACCGCCGGTCGGACGGACGAAAGCGTCCTTTGGCTGGATGGGCGAGAGGGGTGTCCGCGATACATCCGGCTG
>DASYVY010000468.1:0-8252 GCA_035936535.1 Thermomicrobiales bacterium
GCACGAACCATAGGGCCAGCAGGTAGGCCCCGCCGAGCGCCAGCAGAATCTGGAGACCTCGTGCGGCCAGTGTCTCGATGTCCAAACGTATGCTCCTTCGCCGGTCGCCTTCAGGGGGCGCCGAGGCGCTCATAGCGCTCGACGGCGACTACGAACATGGTTGCACCCCCTACCAGCACTTCAACGGGATTGGGGACGTAGAACTCGCCCGGCTCGACAATGGGCATCAACGGGTTGACGAAACGGGTCCGGGAGTGGCAATTGCTTTTGACGATCGCCCGAACCTCAGCCACGTCTTCGTCATGGACGCCAATCATCAGTGTCACGTTCCGCTCTCGCAGGAACCCGCCCGCACTGTTGATCTGGGTGGCACGAAAGCCCCGGGCTGTAAGAGCGTACAACAGCGGTTCGGCATCGTTGCCCTGCACCACTGCGATGACGAGCTTCATGTGCTCCAGTCCATCATTCAACCCCGGGCAGCGGGCGCCACAGACAAGGCTCCATCAAGGTACCGGCATCGGTTGAGAGCCGGATCACCGGTTGGTCGAGCGCCCTAAGGCTGTCCAAACGCTCGCCACATACACGCAGGATAGCCGCCGCGACCACGTCCGGCTCCTGTCCTGCATCGATGACCGCCCAACCTTCCGGGTGGCTCCTGGCCGCAGCGAGATAAGCGTCCCGCACGCGCTGATGAAATCGGATATCGGCAAGATCGATCCGATTCAGAGACGAAGGGTCAGCAAGTCGGCGACGCAAGCCGGATTCGACCGGAAGATCGAGGAGCACGCGCAGGTCTGGCTCGAGCCCGCCTGTCGCATACTCCTGGACGCGACGTACCGACTCCGGCTCAAGCCCTCGTCCCCCGACCTGGTACGCATAGGTTGAGTCCACGTACCGATCGCAGAGAACCACTTTGTCCTGGCTGAGTGCGGGAGCGATGACGTCGTGGACGTGCTGGGCACGTGACGCGGCCAGCAGCAGCACCTCGGTCTCCGGGAGAATAGCATAATCTCCCAGCTCCAGAAGCAGTGACCGGACGCGATCGCCCAGTGCGGTCCCTCCCGGCTCCCGTGTGGTAACCACGGCGATCTGCCGGGAACGCAGCTCCGCGGCAAGCCGTTGGAGCTGCGTTGACTTGCCACCGCCTTCCGGTCCCTCGAAGGCGATGAACGTTCCCGTCATCTACTGGATGCCACGGCGATAGATTTCTACGTGCCGATAGGGATCACGCCCACGGCTTCGCGATGCCAGGCTGTACCGCTCGGCCAGCTCATGCTGCATCCGCCGGACCGGTGGTGCCTGGGGACTGAGCGCTGCCGCGGGCCCGCCGCCCATCACCGAGGAGATGGCCGACTCTGCCTCCGTCAACGCGGTAAGCACGGAATCGGTGTGCTCGTCATCCTTGTCCGGGTTTTCTTGCCTCAATCGGTCTCCTTCAGACTCCGTCTCCCGTGCCGGAGGGAACACCGACAGCAACACGTTCTCCATCTGCGTCATCGTGTTGGACCGCAGGACGTACACGGGCATTCCGCGAAGCTCGGCGTCTCGCACGGGTTGCGGCTTCTGCCGGTAGGCGTTCTTGAGCGTCATCACGATGTCCGCTTCGTTGGGATCCCGTGTGATGATCGCCGGCATGTCGAATCTGAGGATTGTCTGCTCCAGCCGGTTCCGGCTAACGCCATACGGGAAGATCCGAAGCGGTTTTGCCCGTGTCCCTCGCCCGCGCGCCAGTGCCTGCACCGACGGAACCACGGCGGAGGATGCCGGACTTCTCTCCTGATCGCTCGATGCTGTCTGGGGATGCGCCGATTCCGGCGTTTTCCGGGAGGCAATATTGACGATGGGCTGGTTTCGCTGAACGGGCTCCTCGAACAGCGGGACCTCCTGGGAATGCGAACCGGCGCGCGAACTGGAAGGCGTGCGATGCGGAACCGATGGGTCCCGCCGCTCTGCTTCCGATGACGTGCGCTCGACGGAACCATCCGGGGCCCGTCGCCTCCGCTCCGAACCGATCGACGTTCCGCGAAGAATCGCGTCCACGGTGGCCGCGACGTCGAGATGGACGATAACTTCATCCCGATCCACGATCTCGACCATGATGTTGAAGGTGGGCGGAGCCTTTCGTTCGAGAATCGATTTCTGCGTGCCGCGCCGCCTGGCTTCTTCGTCCGAAAGCGTGACGGTCTGGATGCCCCCGATCAGGTCCGACAGTGTCGGGTTCAGCATCAGGTTTTCAAGCGAGTTCCCGTGTGCCGTCCCGATCAGCTGGACACCGCGTTCAGCGATCGTCCGGGCAGCCATCGCTTCCAGCTCGGTACCGATCTCGTCGATCACGATGACCTGAGGCATATGGTTTTCCACCGCCTCGATCATGACCGCATGCTGGGCATTGGGTGTCGGAACCTGCATCCGCCGGGCCCTGCCGATCGCGGGATGCGGGATGTCACCATCTCCAGCGATCTCGTTGCTGGTGTCGACCACGACGACGCGCTTGCGCAACTCGTCGGCGAGCACACGGGCGGTCTCTCGCAGCAATGTGGTCTTGCCAACCCCGGGACGACCGAGCAGCAGCACGCTGTGCCCCGATTCGATCAGGTCGCTCACGATCGTGATCGTACCGAAGACCGCGCGCCCGATCCGGCAGGTCAGGCCGACGATCTCCCCTGACCGGTTGCGGATAGCCGAGATGCGATGCAGGGTCCGCTCGATTCCCGCGCGGTTGTCTTCCCCGAAACTGCCAATCCGGTCGCCGACAAAGCTCAGATCCTCGCGTGTCACATCGACATCAAGGAGGTCGATCTCGTCATGCTGGAAACGTGCCTCGGGTCGACGACCAAGATCCATCACGATCTCGACTAGCGCGCCGAGATCCGATTGCGATCCTACGGTGGCGATGCGTTCAGCGATGTGCGGGGGCAGAACAGCGAGGAGATCGTTGATGTCGTCGGTGATGGCGTATTCGATTCCCTGATCCTGATGTCGTTCAGGAAGCTCTTGAGGAATGCTGCTCAACCCTGACTCCCGGCTCGGCCCGGACGCTGATCCCCTTCTGCCAGGTTGTCCGATCTGACAGAAGCCGGATCACCTGTCCGGCCAACGAAAACGACGATCCAGCCACAGCCTGATCACCAGACTCTGAAACGATAGCGGGCTAACGGATGTTGATCGGGATACTGACTACGCCTCGACTGATGAGCATGATGTGGTGATCCCTCCCGAACGATGACCCGAAAGGTCATGACCCTGCTCCTTCCGAAGAAGGATCCGACGGCTGACCATGGAGAAACGTTGGAACCCGCTTTCCTGCAGGCTCCTTGACTTCAACGCCCACTGACAGGGCCGATGAAACAGAGATGCGGGCGGGGGCCGTCGTGTACTTCACATGCACGTCCTGTTCCAGCCGAAGGACGAAACCCATGCTGGTGAGGTACGGCAGCAATTCACGTTGATAGCCGCGCACAACCACAAGAATCCGACGCGCCGCCGTAACCCCGAGGTCAGCACACGTCGTGGCGAGCAGATCGCCGAAGACGTCGCGATGGTCGGGGTGGACAAGACACTCGAGCACGTGGCCCTCAGGTGAGGATTCTGCCCGCATGTATGCCACCGCCTGATATCCGTCCTCCACAAGCCACCCGGAACTTCGTCCCGCGCCAGATGACCGCGCCCGCAGGTCCCAGTGATGACTCGTTAGGGCCTCGGCGTACTGGACCTGCTTGGGTACGGTAGCCATGTACAGCTGATGAATCGACCACAGATCGGAGGGCGACTGCCGGCGGATGCCAGGGCGAGCATGGGCGATCGGCACCAGCGTCGAGCCCAGGATGGACTCCGCTGCGTATGGCGTGAATCCGGAGCGGCGCACGGCGGAAAGGATCCCGGAGCCATCCGGCACCCTGGCATACAGACGCTTGGTACCCTCTAGCCCGGCGGAGATGACCGCTACCCGCAAGAGCTCGTCAAGGACCGGTTCTGCCTCGTAAATGCCGAGGTTCGCGCCAATGCCTTCCAGCACCCATCGCTGATCTGCACCGATGACATCGAAAATGGCATACCCCACCAACCGGCGATCCGCGCAGGCGACGAAACACCGGGCCGATGACGACGGGAACGGCAGCAGGCGTCGCAGACTCAGCTGTGTGGGAGCCGACCCGCGCCAGTGCGTATTGGGTTGATTGAGCAGGTATCGTTGCCTGATGGAGCTGATGGCAAAAGCATCGGTCCATCTCACCTTGCGCACATGGAGATCGAGCAGAGGTTCGTTGGCTTCCGGAGAAGCTCCCTTGCGTAGCGGGACGCTTGCCTGGCTGGTCTGACGAGAGGATCCTGTCCTCAAGAAACCACTTCCTATCCGCGGGGTTTAGCGCGGAATCGTTGGCTCATCTCTATCTTGGGCGAGCCAGCACACATCCATATTAGTGGCTATGGATGGTCACTACAAGGAGTAACCGTCCATAGCCTTTTCAAATATCCGGTTCGAATCGGCGCATCTGCCTGAAACAAGGCCATCAGTGCCTCGGAGGAGTACCGGACTACAGCGTTCTTCGGGCCAGGAGCGCCCGTCCCAGCGTGATCTCGTCCGCATACTCCAGGTCACCGCCCACCGGCAGGCCGCTGGCGGGTCGCGTTACCGACACCCCCTTTGGCGTAAGCAGCCGATGCAGGTACGTCGCCGTTGCTTCTCCAGGCAGATCGAGATTGGTGAACACGATCACCTCGTCCGGTGATTCCCGGTCAACGCGTTCCGCGAGCTCCCGGACCTTGAGCTTGTCCGGACCAACTCCATCGACCGGCGAAATGGCGCCATGCAGCACGTGATACCGTCCTCGATACTCGTTCGTCCGTTCGAGCGCGACCACGTCGAGCGGCTCCTCGACAACCAGGATCCGGTTCTCGCGGGTCGCATCGGCGCAAATCCGGCAGGGATCAGCCTCCGTGGTATTGAAGCACCGCGAGCACAGCCGGATCCGCTCCTTGACATCAAGGATGGATTCGGCCAGGCCGATCGCTTCATCCCGGGACGTGCGCAGGATGTGATACGCAAGCCGCGAGGCGGTCTTGGGGCCGATTCCCGGAAGCTTGGCCAGTGAGTCGATCAGCCGGCCGACGGGCTCGGCAGTGGCCGAATTATGACGAGACGACACGCATGCACCCCTCGCTGCCGACCGCAGCTTCCCTTTCTGACGGATGGTGCGGCGCTTCCGTCGCAGGACCCGAGGAAGCCACCATGCACACATGTCATCATAACACTGATATGAGTCGATATCACGTGCTACATAAGGCCCGTTCTTTCAACATCTGTTTGAAACTGTCGCTAATAAAATGCAAAAAAACGATTGCAATTCCTGAATGGCGGTGCTACTGTGCTCGCACGACGAGCACGGAAGTATGCGCCTACAGGGATGTTTGTCACCCAGCAAGCTGGAGCTTTCTGTGCTCACGAACGAACGGGAAGACGGTGGTGACCAGGAGGGGGCACGACATGGAATTCCTGGACAAGACGCTGACATGCAGGGAATGCGGCCTGCCGTTTACATGGACAGCTGGCGAGCAGCAGTTCTTCCGGGAAAAGGAACTTATCAACATCCCGGCTCGCTGTAATGCCTGTCGAACCGCGCGCAAAAGTCGCTTGGGATTACCTAATCGAGCCCAGGCCGAGGTTACCTGCGCCGAATGCGGATCGGTGACTACGGTTCCGTTCATCCCCCGGAATGGCAATCCTGTGTACTGCTCCGGATGCTTCGCCAAAGCGCGGGCGTCAGTCACTGCGGATCAGCCGCCAATGCCTGCTTCCGGGGACCCATCGCCCCTTACCCTGGCCTGAGCACCGGCCTGGCGAGGCAAGTGGGCGATTGCGGTTCCGACCCCAGAGGCGACGCTACTCACGTTCCAGAAGGACGGTTCTGCCCCGAACTCCATCGGCTGGACCGATAACCCCGTCGTCTTCCATCTGCTCGATCAATCGGGCCGCGCGGTTGTAGCCAATCCGGAGCCGGCGTTGCAGCATCGACGCGGAAGCCGTTCCCTGCTGCCTGACCACATCGAGCGCCTGGGCCATCAGCGTGTCATCGCCGCTATCGAGCTCCGATCCTCCTTCAGGGTTGGAGCTCGGTAGATCGAGCCACTCCGGTGAATACTGCGGAATCGGCGCAACGGTGTGCCAGTGGTCGACGATGCCCTTGACGTCCTCATCGATGAAAGCGCCTTGCACGCGAACAGGCTTGGCTGCGTCCGGCGGCAGGTAGAGCATGTCTCCCCGTCCCAGCAACCGCTCGGCTCCCGGCATGTCCAGGACCACCCGGCTGTCGATCATCGACGACACTGCAAAAGCGATTCGGGCGGGAACGTTTGCCTTGATCAGGCCTGTCAGGACGTTCACCGATGGACGCTGCGTCGCGATGATCAGATGGATGCCCGTCGCCCGGGCCATTTGCGTGAGCCGCGCCAGCAGCGTCTCCACCTCATCCGGCGTCGTCATCATGAGGTCGGCCAACTCATCGATGATCACCACCAGGTAGGGAAGCTTTTCCGCTTCCGGTTCGTCGGTGATTCGCAAACGGTAACCATCGATGTTGCGTACCCCGAGCTGCTTGAACAATTCGTAGCGACGGTTCATCTCGCGGAGCACCATTCGCAGCGCACTGACGACCTTGTCCATCTCGGTCACGACAGGACACTGCAGGTGGGGCACTCCGTTGAAGCCGGTAAGTTCCACCATCTTCGGATCGATCATCAGCAGCCGCACTTCTTCGGGACGGCACTTCAGCAGGAAGGTGCTGATGATGCCATTGAGGCAGATGCTCTTGCCCGCGCCTGTCGCGCCGGCGATCAGCAGATGCGGCATCTTGGCCAGATCACCAACGATGTAGCGACCGTTCACGTCCCGTCCCAGCGGGAGCGGCAGCTTCGCCTTGGACTTGGCAAACGCAGGAGATTCCAGAACCTCTCGAAGCCCAACCATGGCGACTTCGTTATTGGGAATCTCCAGCCCGACCCGGGCCATCCCCGGGATCGGCGCTTCCACCCGAATACTCTGTGCCGCCAAAGCCAGCGCCAGGTCGTTCTGCAACTCGGTAATCCGCCGGACTTTGATCCCGTTGCCCGGCTCCAGCGCGAACTGGGTTACCGCCGGCCCGGGGTTGATCTCCCGAACCGTCGCTTCGACCTTGAAGCTTGCCAAGGTCTCCTCGATCGATCTTGCCTTCGCTTCCAGGTCAGCGGTATTCGGCTCCACCGCGTCGTAGTAGGCCAGATGCCGGATATCGGGGAGCGGGAGTGGCTCACCAGTCACGGCAGGCGGCGGCATCGCTGGAGCGGTCTTCAGGCCAGCGGTCTCATGTTTTGATCCCGATTTCGGAATGTTGATCACCCGCTCAACTGGCTTGGACGGCGGCGCGACGATCTTTGGCGAGGTGACCTCGCGCTTCTCGACCGGAGGCTTCGCGATGTTGACCGCGTGCGTCTTGGGCGCCCGCCGGGGAAGGAGCCGCCGGACGTCCCGCTCGAGAGTCATCAAGTCACTGTCGGCCAGGAGAAAAACCGACACGACCCCCAGCGCAAACAACACCAGTCCCGATGCCAGTTGTCCGAGCCCACCTCGCGCGACATCCCCGATCAGGTTCCCGATCAAGCCGGACTCCTGCTCGCCTCCAAACGACAGCAATCCAAGCGTCGCGGCTGCAAAAAGCACTCCCCCAACATAATGACGGAAGAGCAGGATCGGTCCTTCCTGGGTCGAGAACGCTCTGATCGCGGTCAGTCCCACGAAGATCGGAACCAGTACGGCGGCGCGGCCCAGGCCCGCTCGCAGGAAGTCAGCCCACCAGGAGACCACCGCGCCGTCCTGCGACCCACGTCCAAGCGCCCATGAGCTCAGCAGCGCGATCAGCACCAGCGCAACGCCGACCATCTCCCGTTTCAGCCGATCGGAAACGGCGATCTCCGGCTTCAGCCGCTGGCCGAACCCAACCACTTTGGCCATCCATACCTTGAGCTTGGATGTCTTTTGCTTGCCGCGGGAACGCCGCTTCGCCCCGTTCGGCTGCGTCGTCCCCTGACGTGCACGCGTCTGTGTTGCCATGCACCCTCACCCTGATCTACGCCATTAGGACACGTTCAGGCCACTTAGCTCCACGATCGCGGCACTGATTCCACCTGTACGTACATTATACACATCGACCGTCCCTGCTTTACCCATCCTTGCCCCTTGGGCAACCGCAGGGTGGTCAAGGAGCACGGCAAGGAGCCCACTT
>DASYVY010000469.1:0-8459 GCA_035936535.1 Thermomicrobiales bacterium
CCCTTGCCGAGATAGGCCTCGATCACCTGGGGGGTCGCCCGAACATCGGCTGGAGAGCCATCGGCGATCTTGACGCCGTGATCGAGCACGGCCACCTGGTCGGAGATACCCATCACGACCTTCATGTCATGTTCGATGAGCAGGATGGTGACATCCAGGTCATGACGCATCCGGTCGATGAACCGGGTCATCGCACCGGTTTCCTGCGGATTCATGCCAGCGGTCGGTTCGTCCAGAAGCAGCAGCTCCGGTTTGCTGGCCAGGGCCCTCGCGACCTCCAGCCGGCGCTGATCGCCATACGACAGGTTCTTCGCGGTCGCCTGCGCCTGGCGGCTGAGCCCGACGTAATCAAGCAGGGCGTACGCACTGGTCCGCGCCTCACGCTCCTCTTCCCGCACACCGCGGGTTCGCAGGATAGCGCCGAGGGCCCCGGTCTTCATGCGGCTGTGCATGCCCACCAGGACATTCTCGATCACCGTCATGTTGGCGAAGAGCCGGATGTTCTGGAACGTGCGGGCGATGCCGAGCTGCGTCACCTGGTCGGGCCGGAGGGACGATCCACCGAACCCCTTGCCGCCGAAGATGGGCTGGCCCTTGAACGAGATCATCCCCTCGGTTGGGCGGTAGATTCCGGCGATCATGTTGAAGAACGTGGTCTTGCCTGCACCGTTAGGACCAATCACGCTGGTGATGCTGCCACGCCCAATGGTCATGCTGACCGAATCGACGGCCACGAGGCCACCGAATCGCTTGGTCACTCCAGCTGCTTCAAGGATGACCGGAGGTATCCCGGTTCCCGCCGATTGAGGGGCCGCGGCCGGCGCTGCTTGTGCAGTCATGGTTAGGCTCGCTCCCCCACAAGTTGTCCATCACGTTGACGGGCATCGTACAGTTCGTCGCCGTCGTCGGCCGACGTTCCATCCTCGTCATCGCCGGTGAGCTCGGCGGCTCTCTGCTCCGAGGGGAACAGGCCGCCCGGTCGCAGGATCATGATCAGGACCAATGCAAGCCCGAAGATCAGGAAGCGGTCCGATGTAACACTGTGGTTGACCATGAAGTCGCCCAGCCAGGCCAACGGCTCCCACGTGATGCGCTCCCCCAGCCAGTGAAGCGGAGTGTTGAGGGCATCGGCGAGGATCCGGTCGAAGCTTCCGATGATGAGCGCACCGATGATCACACCGTAGATGTTCCCGATGCCGCCAAGGATCACCATCGCGAGGATGATGATCGACACCGAGAACTGGAATTGGTCGGGGTACACGACGCGAACATACCCGGCATATACGGAACCGGCGAAGCCCGAGAACGATGCCCCCAGCGCGAACGCCCAAAGCTTGGCCTTAACGGTGTTGATGCCCATGCTGGCAGCCGCGATCTCGTCTTCCCGGATTGCCTGCCAGGAGCGCCCGAGACGCGAATCGTACAGCCGCGTGATCATGAACAGCGAGACGATACCGACGACGAGGATCAGCCAGAACCAGTTCCACTGGTCCGTGGTGGCGAACGAGATCTCACGCCCTCCCGGCAGCGGGATGGAAGGAGGCTTGGCGATCTGGCCAATACCCTGCGGGCCACGGGTAATTGCCGCGGCGTTGGTGAAGAAATCTGGCACGATCTCTCCGAAGCCGAGCGTCACGATCGCGAGATAGTCGCCCCGCAGCCTGAGCGTCGGTGCTCCAAGGATGACGCCGAAAATCGCGGCGATGATCCAGGACAGTGCCATCGCCGGCCAGAAACTCTGCAGGAACTCTGGAATCCATCCGTTTATGACAAACCAGCTGCTTGGCGACGTCATGAAGGCATTGGCATAGGCGCCGATGACGAAAAAGGCGACGTACCCCAGGTCAAGCAATCCCGCGTAGCCGACGACGACGTTTAGCCCCATCGCCAGGATCACGAAGACGAAGATCGGGATCCAGGATCCCAGCAAGCCCAGCCCAAGCAGGGAATCGAACAAGGGATAGAGCGCGACGATCGCGGCCCCGATCAGGACCGTGTTCAGCCGTTTCCGTTGCTCGCCTTGCCGCTCGCTAAACCATTGCTCAGCACGCGAAGCATGTGTCGTTGCCACTGCAGATGCCCTCCCGCCTCGGCGTCAGACCTTGTCCGGCGTTTCCTGGCCAAGCAGGCCGGACGGACGGAAGACAAGAACCAGGATCAGGATCCCGAAGATAAGCGAGTTCGTCCATTGACTTCCCCAGCCGCCGATGTAGTTGCCGACGAAGCCATCGCTGAAGGACCAGATAAGTCCGATCAGGAAGCCGCCAACCACGGCCCCGGCGAGGTTGCCGATCCCTCCGAGGACCGCTGCCGTAAAGGCATACAGGCCGTACTGGAATCCCATCTGGAAACGCCCAGAATTGTTGTAGAACAGCGCAACCATGCCGGCAGCGCCGGCCAACGCCCCGCCGAGAACAAAGGCGATGCCAATGGTCCGGTTGATGTCGATTCCCATCAGGGCAGCCGCGTCGCGGTCCTGGGCGGTGGCCCGCATCGCCGTGCCGATCCGGGTTCGGTAGACAAACCAGGACAGCAGGACCAGAAGCGGGATGGTGACGCCGATCACGAACAGGTCGAGCAGGCGAAGCCGCAAGGTGGAATCAGCGAACCAGTCCCGCAGGACGGGCCATTCCTGGAGCACATTGTAGGTCCGGTATTCACGGGGGATTAGGTCCGGCGCGGTGAACGGGTTAGAGCCTCGCCAGTAGATCGCGATGTTCTGAAGGATAAAGCTCATCCCAATGGCGGCGATGAGTGGCGCAAGACGCGGCGCGGACCGCAGCCGCCGATAGGCGACACGATCGATGCCCACATTGAGCGCGGCGGAGAAGATCATCGCCAGCACGAGTGAGAGGATGAGCATGCCGACGATGAGCGCTCCGGAGGACTCGTCCGTTACACCACTCACCAAGACGACGGTGGTCGCAAAGAACGCGCCCATCATGAAGACCTCACCATGGGCGAAATTGATCAGCTCGATGATGCCGTATACCAGGGTATAGCCGAGTGCGATCAGCGCGATCAGCGATCCGCTCGCCAATCCGATAATCAGGTACTGGAAGAATTGCGTCCACTCAACGTTCACGGTCAGGTTCCTGGTCACGGTCGGGGAAGTCCGGCTGGACTTCATGCGATAGCTATGGCCGGCTAAACGCGAACCGGGCCGAGTGAAATACTCGGCCCGGCACACGTGGTCATTATCAGACGGCGAGTCCGATAACCTCCTGGAAGGTGATCGTCGCGTCCTGGACGATGTTCAGGGAGATGGTGTCAGAAGATGTGTCGCCGGTCTCCATGAAGCTCCAGGTGCCGATCAGGCCGCGGAAGTTCTCGGTATTGAACATTGTCTCGAGGATCGCTGCGCGGTCCTTGGCCTTGACCTGGTCGATCGCCTGCAGCACCACCACCGCGCACTCGAACGAGTACACCGCATACGCGTCCGGGTTGCGGCCGAGCCGGTCCAGCATGCCCTGGAAGTACTCGGCGCCAACGCCCTCGAGCTCGTTCGCTGGAAGCCCGCCGAACGTGAGGTACATCCCCTCGGCGGCCTCGCCCGCACCTTCGATGAACGCCTGGTTGATGAGTCCGTCCGGGCCCATGATCACGGTGTCTTCGGCTGGGAGCAGGTCACGAAGGTCCTGAAGCAGCTTGCTGGCATTGAGGTTGACGATCGCGCTGATGTACACCAGCGCGGGGCCGGCATTCGCGACATTGTTGGCCAGCGCCTGGTATTCCGGCGCTTCCGGGTTGAATGCCTCAAACCCGACCACCTCACCGCCGAGCGCCTCGAAGGTCGTCTCGAAGACTCGTGCGAGTCCAAGACCATAGGTCTGGTTGTCGTGCAGGATGTAGACCGACTGGGTGCCAAGCGAATTGAACGCAAAGTTGGCCGACGCGCCGCCTTGCAGGTCGTCCGCCGGCACCACCCGCATGTAGTTGCGGACGCCGGTCGGATAGAGCACGTCCGGATACCCCGGTGGGTTTACTTCGCTTTCCTTTGTCAGCTGTACCGCGGTGTTGGCTGGCGAGATCTGCGCCATGCCGGCTTCATTGGTGATCGGAATCGATGCCTCGGCAGCGCCGGAATTGTACGTCGCGATGTAGGCAACAGCATCCGGATCGTTGACGACCCGGGTCGCATTGGCGGCTTCCGTCGCAGCATCCCACGCTCCGTTGTTGGCGGCGATGCCATCGTCAAGCGCCTGGTAATTGATGGCGAAGCCTCCGGCCGCGCCGCCGAAGATCTCGAGCGCAAAGCGAACGGCTTCCGCGGAGTCACCACCGAGCTGCTCGGACGCGCCGGTCATCGGCCACGAGGAATAGAGGTTGATCGTTCCTGCGGTCGTGTCGGTGATGTGCTCGATTCCGGCGACGCCAAGATTCTCCGGCGAAAGACCTCCGCTGGCGGCCGGCGATCCGGCTGGAGATGCCACCGGCGAGGCGCCCGGTGTGGCTACTGGTGACGCACCCGGGGTAGCATCCTGCGCGCCGACGCCAGTGCTGGCGAGGGCCGCGCCGGCCGCGAACGTCGACATGCCAAGGGCGACAGCCCGGACCATGAACGTCCGGCGGTCGATGGCGCCGCTGCGCACCTGATCGATCAATACGTCGAGTCTTGGATCTGCCATGGTTGATTCCTCCGGATGACCGACCAGCTTTCCGGCCGGCATTGGTGTGTTGCGGGCGGAGGCCATCTCTACCCGATGATCCTGTCAGCGACTGCACGCCGGGACTGGCCTGGTCCGGACATGCCGCATCGCCGAGGTACGTCTCTCGAACCCTATGCCAATGCGCGAGAGCACCGATTGCATTCTCGCTGCATACCATTCCGTGTTTTCACTGTTGTGTCTCGCCGGATACTAGTGGCAGACAATAACCGTTCGCAACTTGAAGTGTCAACCTGAACGATTCCGCCACGTAGAGGCTTTGCCTGGGTAGGACGCGGAAGTCCGTCCCATAATGGGGAGCGTCATGTTGAACCCGAGGTCGACTTCGCCGCCGGTTCAGGACCGGCGAATCCATCGAAATTTCTGTCACTCCCTGGAGCGCAGCCATGTCATCCGGTCTGGTGTCGCCATATTCGCCGACGACCCTTCCGCCGACCGCCGATGTCGTCATTATCGGGGGCGGGATCGTCGGTGCCAGCACCGCCCTTTTCCTCGCGAGAGCAGGGATCCAACCGGTGCTGCTGGAGAGCGCAACCGATCTGGGCGAGCGCACAACGGCGGTCTCGGCGCACTGTATCCGCGCACAATTCAGCGAGCCGGAGAACATTCGCATGATGGCCGAGAGCCTGGCGTTCTACGAGTTGTTTGGCGACCAGGTGGGGATGCCGAACATTCCTTCACCGATCAATCTCACTCAGCAGGGATACCTGTTCGCCTCAACCGACCCCTCCGACCGTGCTGCGTTCCTGGCTCGCGCCGCCGTCCAACGCGACGCTGGCCTAGGTGACGTGCAGGTGCTCGACGGCGACACAGTAAGACGGATGTTTCCCTGGCTCTCAAGCGAGATCGTTGTCGCGACCTGGCGGGAGCGAGACGGCTGGATCGACGGTACGATCGCAACCCGTCTCATGGCCCAGGCGGCAGCCATCCCCATTCATGTTTCCGTAACGGTGCAGGGCATCCTTGTCGAGAATGACCACGTCACAGGCGTGAGCACCTCGGGAGGCAAGATCGCGACCGATACCGTCGTCCTCGCCGCTGGCCCGTTCTGCCTCACGCTTTCGCCCGAGCCGTTGCCGATTGCGCTCAAGCGCCGTCACCGCGTCGTCCTGGGTGCCCATCCTGACATTCCGCAACACGCGCCCGTCACGATCGACGCCAATACGGGGTCGCACTGGCGGCCACACAACAGTGGTGCGCTGCTAGCCTGGGCGCGGGAGGAGCCCGATGCGGCGCCCGAATGGCCTGTTCAGCCGGATCCACGATTCATCGACCTCATCCTGCGCGACAGCGGCGGCGTTGGACGTCTCTCACCATTCTGGCGTGAGATCGTCGAATCCGGCCTCCCTCGCTCATCCTCCCTCACCGCCGGTCACTACACGATGACGCCCGACCACCGCCCCCTGATCGGTCCAGCGCCTCGCACTCGGGGCCTCTGGCTCAACACCGGCTATAGCGGACATGGCATCATGGGCGCACCAGCCGGCGCCCGCCTCCTGGCCGATCTAATGATGGGTGTCCGAGCCGCATCCGGCCCATTTGCCCCGGACAGATTCGACAGCCATAGCGCTCCGCCCCGTGCCGAAACCGTCGTCATCTAGTCCGTCCCGGATGCCCGGGACGACAAGCCAACGTGCGAACCTGAAGAGGACCTTTCGTGAACGACTCGTACTCGCTGCTCCCTGATTTCGATCCCGAGGACGACCCCTCCAGCAAAATCGCGAACGACAGGCGTGCCCTTGAGAGTGTCCGGCAATCCCTCGTTGACGCAGGCTACTACGCGTATGGCACGCTCGATGACCAGAACCGGTGGAGCATCGCCGTCGATGACGAAATGGGCCGGGTCGATGTGCGGATCGGCGATGATGGTTACGATGTCGTGCTCTGGACGTCCTCTCCGGGGCTTTACGCTGACGAGGAGAGTCCCTGGCGCCAGCAATCCCGGGCCCGGCTCGCCCGGATGATGCTGCCGAACATCGCGCGGGGATATCTTGAGGCACATCAGGTCGCCTCCTGGGACGAGGTTGACCAGGGTGTCGCGATACAGGAGCAGTATCAGCTTCCATTCAATCGTGCCGCCGATATCGGCCAGTTCGTCCGTGAGCACCTTCCCCGTCTGGAAGCAGTGCTGACGATGATCGAACGGCAGCTTGGCTAACGTCCGTCCCGCCGGAGAGTTCGTGCATGCAGGACACACCACGGCCCAATCCGCCCTACCCCGCGGATGACCCCCGGTTCAACAAGTGGCGGTGGCAATGGCGACGACGGATCGCCATCGCCCAGCACCGATATCCGCCACACCTGGTCCTGGCCGGAGCACGCATCCTTAACGTCTTCACCGACGAGCTGGTCGAAGCCGATCTTGCGATCGACGCGGGGATGATCGTCGGGATCGGCGTGTTTCCGGAAGCCACGGAGCGTCTGGAGCTTTCCGGTCGCATCATCGCTCCATCGTTCATCGACGCCCACTTCCATCTCGAGAGCTCTCTGCTCTGGCCCCCGGAGCTTGCCCGGATCGTGGTGCCCCACGGCACGGGCGCGATCGTCACCGATCCCCACGAGATGGCCAATGTCGCGGGACTTGACGGGATCGAAGCGATGCGGGCCTCCACGCTTGGGCTGCCGCTGGACGTCCGATTCACCGTGCCATCCTGCGTGCCCGCCAGCGAACACGAAAGCCCGGGCGCCCGGCTCTCCGCACAAGAGATCGCCACCATGCTGGACTGGCCGGAAGCGGTCGCCCTCGGCGAGATGATGGACTACCCGGGAGTGCTCGATGCCGACCAGGAGATCGCCGCCAAAATCTGGGCCGCGCGCTCCAAGCGTGTCGATGGCCACGCCCCCGGTGTGCGCGGCGATGCGCTCCAAGCCTATGCGGGCAGTGGCATCAGCTCCGATCATGAGTCGGTCACGCTCGAGGAGGGGCGGGAAAAGCTCCGCGCCGGCATGATGCTCATGCTGCGCGAGGGCTCTTCCGAGAAGAACCTCCGGGACCTTCTCCCGCTCGTCACCGATGCAACCTACCCGCGCACCTGCTTTTGCTCGGACGACCGGGATTGCCACGACCTCCTCACCAACGGCCACGTCGATGAGATCCTCCGGACCGCCATCGGCGGCGGCCTTGATCCCGTCCGCGCGATCCGGATGGCGACATGGAACCCGGCCCGGCACTACGGAATGCCAGAGGTTGGAGCGGTCGCGCCGGGATACCGGGCCAATCTGGTGGTGCTCCGGGATCTCGCGTCCGTCGATGTCGAGATGACGCTGTTCGACGGCAGGGTGGTAGCCAGGGAAGGCGAGATGACGACCGACCTGCCGAAGACCGTCATCCCCGATGCCCTGCGTTGGAGCGTCAAGCTGGCACCAATCCGGCGATCGGACCTCGCCCTCCGCCGGGAGGATGCGACACGGGCAATTGAGGTGATCCCCGGCCAGATCGTGACACGCGGCATCGACGTCACGCCGCCTGGTGCAGGGGAGACGGTCTCGCCCGCGATTGGCGAGGATCTGCTGAAGATCGCCTGTGTCGAGCGACATCACGCCACAGGCCGCGTTGGTGTCGCGCTCGTCAGGGGGTTCGGCCTGACCTCTGGGGCGATCGCCAGCTCCATCGCACATGACGCCCACAACATCGTCGCCGCCGGCACCAATGACGAGGATCTGCTCTCCGCGATCGCCACCGTGGCCGGGTCACAGGGCGGGCTCGTCGTGGTCGAGGGCGGGCGAGTGCTCGCACATCTGGAGCTGCCGATCGCCGGGCTGATGTCGGATGGTCCGGCGAGCGATGTCGCG
>DASYVY010000470.1:0-2448 GCA_035936535.1 Thermomicrobiales bacterium
ATCGAACTTGACGCTGCTGTCGAACAGGGGATTACCACACGCCGCGCAGCGATACGTGCCCTCCTCGAAAACGGCATTGTACTCCCCGGTGAACGGGCGCTCGGTTCCCGCCTGGCGGAGCACCCGGTATTGCTCGGGGCCGAGAAGCTTCCGCCATTCGTCTTCGGATGCCGGGAGCGGCTTGAGCCCCGGATCCTGCGTCGCCGGGCCAGCGGATTCCCCGTCCGGGACGTGATCGCCGCCGCTGACGGGCGCCGGTGCAGCTGCTGGCCGCGGCGTCGCTTCAAGCGTGCGTGGCATGGCGCAGGTCACACCGGTACCGCCGATCCCGCAGTAGCCGGACGGCACCTTGTGCAAGTACTGCTGGTGATACTCCTCAGCGTAGTAGAACGGGCCGGCTTCGGCGATCTCGGTGGTGATCTCCGGGTATCCCGCCTTCTGGAGCGACGCATTGTAGGAAGCCTTGGCAGCCTCGCCGATGGTTCGCTGCCGGTCGTTCTCAACGTAGATCACCGATCGGTACTGCGTCCCGACATCGTTCCCCTGACGCATCCCCTGGGTCGGATCGTGCGCCTCGAAAAACGTCTTGACGAGCGCTTCGTACGTCACCTTCTTCGGGTCGAAGACGACGAGCACGACCTCGGCGTGCCCTGTCTGGCCAGTGCACACTTCCTCGTAGGTCGGATTCGGGGTAATGCCACCGGCGTAGCCTACGGCGGTCGAGTAGACCCCGTCGGCTTGCCAGAAGATGCGCTCCGCGCCCCAGAAACAGCCCAGTCCGAATGTCGCCGCCTCCATGCCTTCCGGAAACGGCGGCTGGATGCGGGTGCCGAGCACCGCGTGAGTGTCGGGAATCTCGAAGACCGGCTCCGGGCGTCCGGGCAGGGCACGGTCGGGGGAAGGAATCGTTTGGTTCTTGTTGAAGAGCCTGTCGAAGATCATGTAGGGGTCTCCCGGGGTCAGCCTGTTGACGTCCGCAGCAGATCGTTGCCGGCCCCATGTACCAATGATACCGAACAGTGTCTACCCGGACGCCCGGCTGGAGGCCCGGAACTCGCGATCACCGGGCAGAAGGATCTTGGCTTGGATCAACAGGAAGGGATGCTCTGATGACCGATCTCGAAACCGGACGGCAGGCGGCGATTCGCGATCTCGACGCCACGATCGTCCGGCTGCACGGGCTGGAGCCGGAGGACTGGGAGCGCCAGACGCCCAACGAAGCATGGCAGGTGCGGCACCTGGCGGCCCACCTGGTCGAGACGACGGCGTCGGCGAACAAGGCGCTTGAGACAGACGTTCAGGGCGGAGAGGCGCCGGCGGTCCCCATTTCCGAATCCGGCGATGTCACCGCATCGAGCCGGCATGCGGAGATCATCAGCGCGCTGACCCTGCAGCGCAACGCCCTGTTCCACACGCTGTCCCGCCTCCAGGCGGCAGACCTCGATGGGCAGGCGAGCCAGGCAGGATCCGGCAGCACCGCGTTGGCCGGACACACGGCGCTCTCGCGGATCGTCATGGAGTTCGGCCTGCACCGCTTCGACCTTGAATGGTCGCTTGGCGAGCACTACGCCGGACTCCCGACCGAGACGGTCGTCGCGATCGACGCCTTCTACGGCTCCCAGCTCGCCTCGATCGGTGAGGGCGCGAGCATGCACCCGCCCGAACCGGCCGGGTTCCATGTGGCCGGCGCGTTGATCGACCGCTCTGTCACCTGGGACGGCGATCGCTGGGTCGAGGGCATTCCCGCCCCGGTTCCCGTGGTGCGCATCTCCGGTGACGATTCCGCGCTGGCGCTGTTCCTGTGCGGCCGTATCGATGCCGATGACTCCCGCCTTGAGATAGAGGGTGACTGGGAGCTTGCCACCCGGTTCAAGTCGTTTGTTCCCGGCCCGTAGACGTGAGTCTTGAGGATCGACAATTGGGCGCCCCTATGAGAACATGCGTTCTGTACGAACATCGATTGATTCGCATGAACGACCGGGGAATACCATATGATGCTCGATCTCGACACTCGACGGCGGGGAATGCTGCAGGATCTCGATGCCCTGATCGACACACTCGACACGATGCCCGCCGAGGCGTGGGATGCGAAGACGCCGTGTGAGGGCTGGAGCGTTCGCGATCTCGCGGTGCATCTGACGGGTACGATTCTGTTGATGGAGAGCCGCTTGGCCGGATTCATCGACAACCGCACCGGCGAGCGGGCGACCGCATCCGGACTGGAAGAGGTGCCACCCGGGACCGGGCCTGGGGAATCCCCTCGGCAGAATCGCCTGACCAGACACTGCCGGTCCACGTCAGGGTGTGCGTCACCGAGGACGCCGCGAAGCCGATCGAGAGGGGGCCTTCGGGCGTCGCATCCGTCATCCGGGCGAAGTTCACCATGTTCGAAGCAATGATCGCGTCGATCGCGGCCAGCCCGTGTTCGGAGATAGGGGCGTCGAGATC
>DASYVY010000471.1:0-2271 GCA_035936535.1 Thermomicrobiales bacterium
CCTTGATTCTTGGCTTTGCACGCCGCTTTGCAACCTACAAACGCGCTACCCTGATCTTCCGTGATCGCGAGCGGCTGCTGCGCTTGCTCAATAACCCTGAGCGGCCGGTGCAGATTGTCTTCGCCGGAAAGGCGCACCCCGCTGACGAGGGCGGCAAGAAGCTGATCCAGGAGGTGTATACCAAGGCCCGGGATCCACGGCTCGGCGGGCGTGTGGCGTTTGCGGAGGATTACGAGATGGGCCTGGCAAGCCTGCTGGTCGCGGGCGTCGATGTCTGGCTCAACAACCCGATCTTCCCATTGGAAGCCAGTGGCACCAGTGGCATGAAGGCTGCCGCCAATGGGGTTCCCAACTGCAGCATTCTCGACGGGTGGTGGATCGAAGGCTGGGGCGAAGGAAATTCCAATGGGTGGGGTATTCATCCCTCGCCGAAGCAAGGCCACGACAAGGATGTCGACGAGGCCAACACGATCTACGAGATCCTTGAGCGGCAGATCATCCCGCTCTATTACAACCGCTCAGGGGATGGCCTGCCGCACGAATGGATCGCCCTTGCCAAGGACGCGATCCGGACGATTGCGCCGGCGTTCAGCGCACGGCGGATGCTGACCGATTACGTTGACCGCTTGTACGGCCCCGCCGCGCACGCAGGGACGGCAGACAGGCAAGCGATACTGACCTCAGCCAACGACTGAGTGTCAGCGACTGGCGGGTGCTGGGCGTTGGGATCCGCTGAAGGCGAGGACATGCTCATATGGCACAAGTGATTCTCGACAAGGACGTGGATCCGGAAGTCGCGCCCGGCGAACAACTGACCCAGCGGATGCTGAAGGGGTTGGTCCTGGCTGGAGGCAAGGGGTCTCGCCTGCGACCGCTCACCGCAACCGGCGCCAAGCAGCTCGTGCCGGTTGCGAATAAGCCGGTCCTCTTCTATGCGCTGGAGCAGATGGTGAGTGCCGGGATCACGGAGATCGGCATTGTCATCGGCGACACGGGTCCCCAGGTCATGGCTGCCGTCGGTGACGGATCGGCATTCGGGGCGAAGGTCACGTATCTGCAGCAGGATGCCCCGCGCGGGTTGGCGCATGGGGTCATTATCGCCCGGGAGTACCTGGGTGACGCGCCGTTCTGCATGTATCTTGCCGACAATTTTTTGGAACAGGGCATCGAAGGACATGTCCGTCGCTTCGCCGACAGCGATGCGGCGGCACAGATCCTTCTCAAGCGGGTAGACGATGTCTCCGCTCTCGGCGTGGCGGTGCTTGATGCCCAGGGTCATGTCACGAGGCTCGTCGAAAAGCCGAAGGAGAAGATCTCGGATCTGGCGATCGTGGGGGTCTACTTCTTCGGGCCCGAGATCCACGATATCACCCCTTCCCTGAAGCCATCGGGGCGCGGTGAACTGGAGATAACCGACGCGATCCAGGGTCTGCTCGATGCGAACCTGACCGTGGACGCGTCCATCATCGCGGACGAGTGGATCGATACCGGCAAGAAGGACGACATGCTGGAGGCCAACCGGGTCGTGCTCGGCGGCATCTCCAGGGATGTGCGCGGGACGGTCGATCAGGACTCGAGCATCGTGGGCGATGTCATCATTGAAGCCGGGGCGGTGATTAGCGGGAGCACCGTGCGAGGACCGGCCATCATCGGGGCCGGGACACGCGTCGAGCATGCCTACATTGGTCCGTTTACCGCGATCGGAGAACGGTGCCTTATACGGTCCTGCGAGATCGAACACTCGATCGTCATGAACGATAGCGTGATCCGTGATATCCAGACGAGGATCTCGGATTCGCTGGTTGGCAAGGAAGTCGTGGTCGAGCGAACGTCACTCAAGCCGGTCGCCATCCGGCTGATGCTCGGCGACCATGCCCATGTGGGCATTTCCTGACCCGGCAACGCCTGAAGGGGGTATCGATCCGGGATGGCCATGACGCCCGAACGACCGATCCTGATCACCGGAGCCGGTGGCCAGCTTGGCACGTATCTGCGCCAACGCCTCTCCGCCAAGGGCGTGGCGTTCGTCGGCATCGGAAGTCGGGTCACGGAAGGGGTTGACCTGGTCGTCGACATTGCCGACCCGAACGCCGTCGACCGTGCCTTCGCTACCGTCATGCCTTCCATCGTCATCCATGGTGCGGCATACACCGATGTCGATGGATGTGAGCGGGATCCGGACAGGGCCGATGCGGTCAATCACCGTGGCGCGCGAGCGATCGCGGAAGCCGCCGCACGAACGGGCGCCTACGTCCTGGCTGTAGGGACCGA
>DASYVY010000472.1:0-4274 GCA_035936535.1 Thermomicrobiales bacterium
GGTGCGGGCCCAGCGCAGCGCGGGCATGGTGTCGCCCTGGATCAGGGCAAGCGCGGCGCTGTCCGCCCCCTGTTCGATCCGGGGAAGATGTCCTCCGCCCGTCGCAACCTGTCGCGCGCTTTCGCCAGCTTGCCCTCAGCATGCAGCAGCTTGGCTTCGGCCACGTAGGCGTTCATGAGCATCTTGGCGTCACCGACACACTGGATCAGCGGGATCGGGGGGTCGAGGGCCTCACGAGCCTCCGCGAGCCGGTTCTGCTCGATCAGTACCTCCGCCCAGCCGATATGCAGCGCCGCCAACGATGTTCCGGGATCGCGGGGATCCTGACGGACCCGCTCCAGGTCCTGCTCGAGGAGGGATTCCGCCTCTCGCAGCCGCCCTTGCTCGATCCGGGTGACCACCAGGTAGCGAGTGCTCCAGCGCGCGGCCGAGGCGTGGAAAGACGTGCGTCCCAACGTGGCGGCTGCTTCGAATGCAGCGGCCGCTTGCGCGGTCCTCCCCAGCGCGCGGTAGGCGAAACCGAGGCTGTTCATCGTTTCGGCCGCAAGTCGGCCTGATGTGGTGCGGTCGATCAGGTCCAGGGCGAGTTTCGCCTGGACGATGGTCGCCTGGTGGTCCATCCGGTAGGCCGCGATCCGGGCGTGGATCGCGGCGATGAATGCCTGGAGGTCGTCGTGCTCACTGGGATTCCGTTCGCTGTCGTGGTGACGAGACTCGGCACGGGCGAGCTGTTCGATCACGAACTCGGCGTCATCAAGGCGCCCGACCAACGTCAGTGCCCAGGCATACCAGTTAGCTAGGCGTGGACGGTTGAGGATCGCATCCCTGGACAACTGTTCGATCCAGCGGACCGCCTGGTTTGTCTCCGCGCACTCGAAGATGAGCGTTTCGATGGTGCGATCGAGCAGCTCGGCGGCGTATTGGCTGTCGTCGGTCCGCAAGCCGAAGGTAATGGCTTCGGAGGCCATCGCGTGCTGGTCGTACCAGATCGAGGCACGCCTGTTCAGCTCCCGAACCGATTCCGGCCGCTGTCGCTCGAGTTCGGCGCGCAGCAGGTCGCGGAAAAGACCGTGATACCGGTAGCAGCTCCGCTCCTCATCCAGCGGGAACAGGAAGAGGCCGGCCTTTGCCAGTTCCTGCAGCGTGGCTGGTGCATCCTCACAGGTCGTGACCGCCGCGACGACCGGAGCGGTGAGCACGTCCAGCACCGACGTTTCGAGAAGGAATGCTTGCTGCTCCGGCGGCAGGCACCAGAGCACTTCTTCGACCAGGAAGTCGGCGATATCGCGGTGCGTTCCACGGAACCGGGCAATCGCGGCGTGGGGATCGTGATGCATGCTGAACGAGCGTGCCGCGAGCCGGATCCCGGCCACCCAGCCTTCGGTTCGCTCGAGCAGGGCAACGAGATCTTCCTCGGCAAACCGGATACCATCGTCACGGGCCAGAATCTGGCGAGCTTCGTCGACCGTCAGTCGAAGCTCCGGAATCCCGATCGACACGAGGTCGTGCTGGGCGCGCAGCCGCCCGATCGGGAAAGGCAGGCTTCCCCGGGTCACGATCAGGAGATGGAGGTGTGCCGGCATGATGTCGAGCAGGAGCCGCACCCCATCGTGGATCTCCGGGTTCTGGATGAGGTGATAGTGATCGATGGCGATCACCATCTCGCATGGCTCCTCCTCCAGCCGCTGGACGATGTGGTTCAGGGATCGCGTGACGGACATCGGTGCGGACAATCGCAGCATCGTCCGCACGTCCCCGAGCGAGTCAGGAGCCAGCCGCTCGATCGAGGACACCAGGCCGCGGAGAAACCGGGTCGGGTTGTTGTCCTCGTCATCGAGGCACAACCAGGCGACATCCTGGTCCGTTGCGCTGGCCCATTCCGTGAGCGCGGTCGATTTCCCCCATCCCGCCGGCGCCGAGAGCACGGTCAGCTTTCCCCGCGTTCCCTCCTCCAGGCGCTCGACGATCCTGGGCCGGGAAACGGGGCGGGAGACGGGGCGGGTGATCTTTGATTGGCGAATGTAATCGAGATCGCCCGGTATCGGGCGCCCCGGCATGGTGCGCATCATGCTCATATCGTACCTGATTCGAATAGGGTCCCGGAACTCGCCACAACCGCCCCATATGGCGAGGCCCCGTCGCGGGGACGCGGGACTTGCGAATCGTCAGGGATTCGGGGAAAGTGGGTGGAAGTGCACTGTGAGGGCGGCCCGACCGCCCGCTTTCCAAATCGATACAACTCCTCACGCCGGAATTCATCAGATGCCTGACCACCTGACCCAGCCTCCACCCCCGACCGTGCCCGAGGTATCAGGCTGCTGCGCTCCTCAGCGAACGCAACCGGACCGTCGGCCGCCAACCCCGCCACTCGGCGGCGGCATCGCGGGATCGGCCCATCGCGAGGCCGTGCCGCCTGGCATGATCCACCTCCCCGGCGGCACCTTCGCGATGGGAAATCCGCGTGGTGACGGGTACCCCGGCGACGGCGAGACACCTGTCCATGACGTTGAGCTGGCGCCGTTCTGGATGGATGCCACGGCCGTGACCAACGCCCGGTTCACCGAGTTCATCAACGCGACCGGGTACAGGACCGACGCCGAGATCTTCGGCTGGTCGTTCGTCTTTGGCGGCTTCCTGCCCGCGAAGTACGACCGGGCGCAACGGCCCGCGGTCGCGCCCTGGTGGCGTCAGGTCCACGGGGCGGCCTGGGATCATCCGGAGGGGCCGGATTCGGATCTCCGGGGCAAGGAACGGCACCCGGTTGTCCATGTGTCCTGGCGGGACGCCGATGCGTTCTGCCACTGGGCGGGGGTGCGGCTGCCGACGGAGGCCGAGTGGGAGTTCGCGGCCCGTGGCGGCGCATCCGGCAAGCGGTTTCCCTGGGGTGACGAGCTCAATCCGGGCGGCAAGCACCGGATGAATGTCTGGCAGGGCAAGTTCCCGGACAGGAACACCGTCGCCGACGGCCATCGCGGGACCGCGCCCGTCGATGCCTTCGCGCCAAATGGTTACGGCCTGTTCAACATGACCGGCAACGTCTGGGAATGGTGCGGGGACTGGTTCGATCCCGCTGCCTACGCCAGTTCCCCGCATGACAACCCGCCGGGACCTCCGACCGGGTCAGCTCGCGTGATGCGTGGCGGCTCGTATCTCTGCCACAAGTCCTACTGCAATCGCTACCGGGTCGACGCCCGAAGCTCCAATACGCCGGACAGCTCGACCGGCAACTGCGGCTTCCGCTGCGCCCGGAGCTTGTAGCGGGGACTGCCAATTCGCGCCTCCTTCCATGAAGGTCAGACTGGCGTCGTTCGAGGGGGATCCGATCGGCGCCCTTGCCGAGACGTAGCCATCTCGCGGCTTGGCGGGTAGTGGGCGGCTGCTAAGATCGAGGGCAGCATGGGAGGTGGCCGAGGTTTTCTGGTGGGAGCGGAAAATGGGGAGGTCCCGGAACGTTCGGGTAAGGGAGATCGAGCGGCACGACGAGGCGATCTGGCGCGAATTATGGTCGGGGTACCTTACCTTCTATGAGGCGAGCCTGCCGGATGCAACGACACACGCGACCTGGGCACGGATCCTCGACCCGGGCACCCCGTTCCTGACGACCGTTGCCGAAAGCGACGGCGAGGTGACCGGCTTCGCGAACGTGGTGATCCACCCCTTCACCTGGAGCGAGCGGCCCGCGTGCCTGCTGCACGATCTGTTTGTCCGGCCCGATATCCGTGGCGGCGGCGTGGGCCGGGCCCTGATCCAGGACCTGATCGACCGTGGCAAGACGGCAGGTTGGGATCGCATCTACTGGTTGACGAGGGAAGACAACGCGACGGCCCGTCGCCTGTATGACACATTCGCCCCGGCCGACGGTTTTATCCGCTACAAGGTACTGCTTCGATGAGGAACACCACGAGAACAGAGGGAAAGGCCGGATCCAGCGGGCCGGAGTCACTTGCCGAGCCACTTGGGTGGAAGCCGGTCGAGCCGCCCGGCCGGGTCACCCTGACGGGCCGCTTTGTCCGGCTCGAACCGCTCGATCCCGACACCCACGCCGCCACCCTGTTCGACGCAGCCCATGGCCCGGGCGCCGATCCCCGCCTCTGGGACTACATGTCGTCCGGCCCGTTTGCGGACCTCGTATCCTTTCGTTCCTATCTGGACGACGCGGCGGCGACAGACGATCCGCTGGCGTTCACGGTCGTCGATCTCGGGGATGGGACGCCTCGCGGAATGGCGCGGCTGATGCGGATCGACACCGCGAACGGCGTCGGCGAGGTCGGGCA
>DASYVY010000473.1:0-2337 GCA_035936535.1 Thermomicrobiales bacterium
TCGCTTCGACGGACCGGGTCCAGTTCACCGGCCGTTCGAGATGCTGGGACAGCTCTGTCCGGATCTCGGCGACGGTCGTCATCGGTGCGCCGGAGACGTTGCCGACGACCGGCACCTCCGGCTCGGCGAGCGGCAAGCTGTTGAGGATCTCGTTGAGCCGGGCCGAGACGTCCGCCATCAATGGAGAGTGCGAGGCGATCGTGATGCCGAGCCGGGTGACCCGCCGGGCTCCCGCCTCTTTCGCGCTCTCCATCGCCCTGAGCAGGGGACCGACCTCGCCGGAGATCACCGTCTGACCCGGGCAGTTGGCGTTGGCAATGGTGATGATGCCCCCGGACGCCACCACCCGGCAGATCGATCCCAGCGTCTTGTCATCCAGGCCGATGATGGCTGCCATCCCTCCCGGGCGACGTTCCCCGGCTTCCTTCATCAGTCGACCACGCTCCCGCACGACACGCAGCACGGTCGGGAAATCGATCACGCCAGCGAGGTGCAGGGCAGTGAACTCGCCGAGCGAGTGCCCGGCCATTACAAGGGGCGCAACGGTGGTGCGCTCCCGGATGGCATGCCAGGCCGCGACGCTGACGGTCAGGATGGCGGGCTGGGCATTCCAGGTGTCGTCCAGAACTGCCGATTCACCCTCGAAGCAGAGCCGGGACAGCGGAAAGCCGAGCTCGGCATCGGCCCGCTCGAAGACTCCCCTGGCGGCCGGTGAGGCCTCGAACAGGTCCTTGCCCATCCCAACGGCTTGGCTTCCTTGGCCGGGGAACACCACCGCGACCCGGGAGGGGAGATTTCCTGTGTGTGTCATGCTGGTCGCTCACTGATGGGCAGCAACACCTTCGCGGCTGGGCTGCCCGCTGATCCACCTTCCTTCACCGGAGTCCGCCTTCGCTGTTGATGACCTGGCCGGTAACCCACCGCGCATCGTCGCTGGCAAGCCACCCGACAAGGCGGGCGGCGTCGTCCGGTTGCCCGATCCGGCCGGACGGGATGGTCGCCAGCAGGGATGTCTTGAGCTCGTCGCTCATCCAGCCGGTATCGGTCGGTCCCGGATTGATGACGTTGGCAGTAATCCCGAGACGCGCCAGATCCGGCGCGATGCTCTGGGTGAAGGCGATGATCGCGCCCTTGGAGCTGGCGTAGGCGAGCTCGCTCGGCATTGATCCCAGGTGTTGCCCGGAACTGAAGTTGATCACGCGACCGCCGGATCCCCGGCTGAAGCGACGGGCGTACTCGACCGTCAGCATCGCGGTGGCCCGGAGGTTCACCGACATGTGCATGTCGAGCGATTCCTCCGTCAGCGTGTCCCAGGCGTCGTGCGTGGAGTACGCCGCGTTGTTGATGAGAATGTCGACCGGACCAAGTGCCTCCTCGACCGTATCGAGGAGCGGCCCGGCGATGTTGGATTTCGACAGGTCGTACTCGATGTCATGGACACGCACACCCGTTGCGAGCAGTTCCGCCCGGAGCTGTTCCGGCCCGTTGGCGGGCGCGCCATACTGCTCCTGATCGTAGGCCAGGAAGTGGGTGAAGGCGATATCGGCACCGGCGGCGGCGAGCTTCCGGCAGATCGCGGCCCCGATCCCGATCGTGCGTGTGGCTCCGGTCACCAGCGCGATACGCCCGGCAAGTGGCTTCGTCAAGGTGTTCTCCAGGTGGTGCATAGCGATTGGCGGCACTCCAGTTGGCCGGCACAATGGGCCGCATCGCGCCGTGACGGCCTATTGACGGCCACGATGGCTGGCCGGCGGAGGATAGTTCCATGCAGGAACATCATTGCTGGACGAGCCAGCGCTGACGGTCCCACGTAACGACGTACAGCAAGCTGACGGCTGTCAGCAGCGTCTCGGACGCCGCCCGATAACCGGACAGCCAGAGTCCCGGTGCCGCCAACGCGAAGAACGCGAGCTCGACCGCAAGCCGGGCCCAGCCTGACACTCTGATCGGTGGATCGAGCTTGCCAGGAGGATCGTTCGGAACACGGAACACGCCCCAGGCGGCAACGCTGACCGCGACGAACGACACTGCCAGAAATCCACCCGGCAGCGATCCATCTCCGATGGACCAACCCCAGATGCCGAAACTGGTCCATCCGACCAGTTCCAGCACGAACCGCATGCCGAGGATCGACCACGGCTCCGCGGGCGGGGCTTCCGGCAGGGTGGCAGCCGGTGGCTCCGTCATTCGCCGGTAAAGCGTTCAAGCACGAGGCAGGCGTTCTGGCCGCCGAGCCCGAACGAATGCTTGGTCATTGTCCTGACGTCGGCATTGCGTGGCTCATCATGCACGACATCGAGCTGGATTTCCGGGTCTGGAGTTCGGAAGTTCCTGGTC
>DASYVY010000474.1:0-6251 GCA_035936535.1 Thermomicrobiales bacterium
CCGGGAGCACAACTGGGACGATCCGGTCTACAGACGCTGGATCCGGTGGAACTACGATCGGCGGGTCGAGATCTGGGACATCAACAACGAGACAACCAAGGCGCATGGAGGCGAGCACTGTCTCTGGATCGGCATGAATGCCGGCGACCTGATCGCCCAGGGCAAGCACTTCCGTGATTATCGCGCCATCGCCGACCGAACAGAGCTGATCTTTCTCGACTCCCAATACCGGCACCCTGGAATGGGTTTCCAGCGAAACGGCGAGATGGGCTCGCTCCTCCACGGCATCTTGGGATGGGACAAGCTCATCCCTGAGAGCATGGCGATGTATGGCGCTGGTCAACCCAGTTTCCGCGTCGGAAGCAAATCACCGACCGACGCGCGGCTCTGGGCACTCGAAGGATTCGCTGGCGGTATCCAGCCTTGGTGGCACCACATCGGCGCCTACCATGAGGATCGCCGTCAGTACCAGACCGCCGAGCCGCTCTTTCAATGGCATAAGCAGCACGAGCGTTATATGGTGAACCGTCGGCCAGTGGCGAGCGTCGGAGTCGTCTGGTCCCAAGAGAATGTCGACCTCTATGGACGGGATCGCCCGGAACAGCGCTTCAGGATGCCATGGAATGGGATGACGGATGCGCTCATTCGGGCGCGTATTCCATACGTGCCCGTGCATGCCGATCACATCGATCGTGATCAAGAGGCATTCGGCCTCTCCGCACTGGTTCTGCCCAATGTCGGCATGCTTACCGATACGCAGTGTGACGCCATCCGCGGCTTCGTCGCGGCGGGCGGTGGAGTTCTTGCGACCGGAGAGACGAGTCTCTTCGATGAAAATGGCCAGAAGCGCACCGACTTTGGCCTCGCCGATGTCTTCAGCGTGCATGCCACCGGGTCTCACCACGGGTCCGATACGGATGATCGGGAGAGCTGGGACGAATGGGGACAGCACACGTATCTCCGCATCACCCCGGAACGAAGGCGTTGGGTCTACGGTCCAACCATGGGGACGGAGCCTGATGATGACTCCCCGCGGCATCCCGCGTTCGCCGGCTTCGACGATACGGATCTGCTTCCATTTGGCGGACGTCTGGAGGTTGTCGTTCCGGCCGGGGACGCTGCCGCGCCACTGACTCTGGTCCCGCCGTTTCCGATCTATCCGCCGGAAACGGCCTGGATGCGGAATCCCAGCAGCCGGGTACCGGCGCTGGTCCTGAATGAATCACCTCAACGAGGACGCGTCGCCTATCTCGCCGCCGATATTGATCGGTGCTTCGGCCGGAGCAGAATGTCCGACCACGCCGAGCTCCTGGCCAACCTGGTTCGCTGGACGGCGAAGGATCGGATCCCGCTCACGGTGGACGGGCCGGGATTGGTGCATTGCCAGCTCTACCGCCAGGATTCCCGGCTGATCCTGCACCTTGTCAACCTCTCGGGGCTTGAGACCAGTCATGCTCCGGTACACCAGCTCTATCCGGTCGGTCCCTTGACCGTATGCCTTCGCGATGCCCCACCGAGCGCAACCGCCAAGCTCCTCGTGGCCAACGTCAATCCTGATCTGCAGGCAGGAGATAACGGCACAACCGTGATCATCAGTTCGATCGTGGATCATGAGGTGGTTGTCATCGAGTGAAGCTGAATGACATCGTGCGGCGCGAGCGCTAACCGGGGGTTTTCGCGTCGTATCTAATATAGGTGCGCCAGAACGCCATGCGAACGGGTGCCGCGGAGATCAGGCGATATCACAATGATGCTCACACTCTAGTGAGCGGATTTAGTCACCGGACTGCCCCGACATGAATCTCCGTATCGAGGATGATCTCCTTGTACGGACCGTTGCCTTGCGAATCCATCTCCAGCAACCGCCTGGTGGCCAACTGCCCCATCCGGTACGAAGGCTGCACGGCTCGGATCAGGCGAGGGGCATATTCATCCATTGCACTGATATCGTGGAACGCCGCGACGCCAATATCATCGGAGATCCGCAGTCCGGCATGCACGATGGCCCGAAGTCCGCCAACAGCGAGACGGCTGTTCGCTAACAGGATCGCATCCGGCCTGGTTCCGTCGTTGAGCAAGTCGGTGACTATTTCATAACCTCCCAGGCTGTCGCGATGTTCACCCGATCGAATGAGGTTTGGATCGCTTTCTAGTCCTGCAGCGCGAAGTGCCTCACGGTATCCTCCGAGTCGTTCCTCGCTCACAAGATCCGAGAATGGAAGCCCCACGAACGCAATGCGTTTGTGCCCGGAGTGCACGAGTTCGGTCGTTAGTCTATAGGCTGCCCGCTCCCCATCACTCCGGACAATATCTGCCACGGTGTCCGCGAGCTTCCTGTGCATGACGACAAATTTCATCCCATGTCGGCGAAGCCGCTGGAGCTGCGATTCGCTGGCGGGTCGTGGGGTTGGCACGATGAGCACGCCTTCGACCCGTCGCCGGAGCAGGCGATTGATATAGCCCTCCTCTTTGACCGGGTCGTTGTCGGTGTTGCAGATAAAGACGCCATACCCGTGGGCCCATGCTTCGTCTTCGGCGCCACGGGCAATCGATGTCCAGAAGGAGTTCGTGATATCGGGGAGGACCAGGGCCAGCAAATCGGATTGGCGGGATCGCAGGTTGCTCGCAACCATGTTCGGCACAAAGTGCAATTCCTCGATCGCCGCCTCTACCTTTGAACGGGTTGCGTTTCCTACGTTCCCCGATCCGTTTACCACGCGCGAGACCGTAATAACAGAAACTCCGGCGCGCTTCGCGACATCCTTCATGGTAACCATGCGAGATCCTCTTATGTATCTCCATCTGCGTCGTCGGGATGATCAGGCCATCAATCGCCCGAGCCATTCTCATCACCCGACATGTATCAGACTACGCCGTTCCTGTCTCTGGCGACAACATCAACTTCCGCACTACGCGATGAGCCTGCCCTTGTCATGGCAAATGCCGCCAAGACCAGAGAACGATCTGGCAAGACGGGCGAGCGTCAGGCTACGTTGGAACACCACATCCGCCCGCTGGGGACGGCACCACCGTTTCGTAGGGGAAGATTGTGTATCGCACCTGGCGGGGCGGCTGCCCGGACCGGCCGTCCCGGTGCAGGGACACCGCACCTTGTGTCACACAACCACACTTCTCACCTTCCGGACGGCACGCTCCTTGTCGACACGACGACCGCGCCCGATGTCTGCCTGCGGATCGCTCTCGCCCACATCGCTCAGGTGACCTCCGGCGGGCCGCGCTGACCGCCACCCGCCCCTGACTCCGGCGAGCCGGTATGATGTGGGTGACGCCGCATGCGGCGCGAATTCGCGGCGACGCTTTCGGAGGCAACCACCATGTCACTGGATGTTCTGGATCGCCTAGAGGGAATCGCGGACATCGCCGGCCAGTTGCTGCCCATCGGGATCTGGATTCTCGTGGCGCTCTTCGGCTTCATCGCCTCGATCCGCGACAAGTCGAAACGGCGCGCTGAGGGTGGGCAATCGGAGCCGTCCGCGCCTTCGCTCCCACGCTCGCGGGAATCGTCGCCGCCTTCTCCCTATGCACCCGCGCCCGAGCCCGTCGGTGATCCGGGGTACGGCACGCTGTACACGTCGATCGAAGAGCCGAGGTCGTCCACTGATCGGCGACGCGATACACGCGAAACTCGTGAGGGCGCGGAGCCGACCTACGGCAGCCACGACAAGGCGGTCTGGCGCTCCGTGTTCGATGAACCCGGCCAGGAATCCAAGTGGGGGTTCGACGAGAGCGAGTGGGGATCCGCCTTCGGCCCGAAGAAGGACAGCGAGCCGACGATCTCCCAAGGCTGAGTCGCGGGGAGCGGCAACATGAGTGGTACTGGAGTCGTCGTCTTGGCGGCCATCATCGTGATCCTGCTGGTTGCGCTCTACATGAGCATCAAGCCAGGATTCGCCCGGCGTGAAGTACGGCGTCGATCGAGCCAAGGCACCGGTGTCTACCCGGGAGGTGTTTACCCCATCGCGGCCGACACCGGCGCCAGGGATGGCCGCGGTCATGGCAGGAATAGTGACAACCCGAGCGATGCGACACCGGACGCCGGTTCGGACGGCGGCAGTGGTTCCGGTTCAAGCTCGGGCGGCTGGTTTGGGGTAGCGACGGCGGAAGCGGAGGTGACTCAGGTGATGGAGGGGGAGGCGGCGACGGCTAACCGTGGTGGCATTTCCGCCTGATGGCCTTGTCCGCGCCTTCGATTACCACCCGGGCGAGCCCTCGGTTCGGGTCTTTGCGATATCCGGCTCCGGCGTGCTGCGCCTTGATGATGTGGCGTTCGTCAGCGAGACCCGCATCGGAAGCGCGGTGCTGCGTCACTATGCCTTTGCCGACGAGTGGTTCACCGTCAACGCCACCTTGGATCTGGTGGGAACCCCGATCGAGACCCCGCCCGGCGCCGATCATCCAGCATTCGCGTTCAACTGCGACATCGCCACACCGATGCGGCGTGAGGGCCCGGATGTCCTTGCTGTCGACCTCTTCGCCGACGTGCTCGTGGGGCGGGATGGCCGCACTTACCACGTGAAGGACGAGGACGACCTGGACGGCGCGTTACGGACGGGACTGGCGTCGCCTCACGATTTCGCGTTGGCGCGAGCCGGCCTGGCACGGCTCGTGAGCCTGATCGTGTCCGGTGGCCTGATCCCGTTCCTGGATGATGTCCATCCCTTCGGGCCGTCGCATGACCCGGAAGGGCCTCGGTTCACACGGAGCCCGGTTGAAGACGTACCGCAACTGCAGCCGCATCACCGGTGGACCTAGCAAGCCTGACTCCCTTCGCCACATCTCGACATCCATGGCGAAGCGATGGTGCGCATCCGCTCATAGGCCATCCCGAAGGGATGGAGCGAAGCGGCCCATCGATTGCTGCGCAATCGCCTGTGTTGGCTCCCCGCGCGAAGCGCTCGCCGGCGCAGCCGGCGCCAGTCCCGTGCATGGCCGACCTCGTCGGGTGTGCTTTGCACGGGGCGCCTTCGGTCGCGGAGTTTATCCTGGCAGCCGCATAGGAGCGCAGCGATGGACCGTCCCTCTGGATGACAGCTGTAAAGGCGAAGCCAAGCGCTGCTCAGAATCTGCGAGCCCGCCTGACCACCTGGCTAGCGATCACCCACGTCGGCAGTGGCAGGGTCCTACCAGCGCGGCAGCTTCTTTTCCCAGGTTGGGTCGACGTGGCGCTGCATGTACCCGACGTCGTCCCGGTCACGATACGGCACGCGCTCAAACCGCTCGTTGCCGCGTGCCAGGGCATCGCGGTCAAGCTCCACGCCCAGCCCCGGCGTTGACGGCACGATCATCGTCCCGTTCGTGAACGAGAGCTTGCCGCCTTCGATCACCTCGTCCTCTTCGTGCAGCCACGGGTAGTGCGTATCGACGTCATAGGTCAGCGTCGCCGTGGCCGCTGCGACATGGGTCATCGCCATCAGAGAGATGCCGAGATGCGAGTTGGAGTGCATGCTCAGGCCAAGGCCAAAGGTCTTGCACAGCCGGCCCAGCTCGACGATCGCCCGCAACCCGCCCCAGTAATGGTGATCGCCCAGGATGACCTGGACGGCATCCTTCCGGATCGATTCTGGAATCTCGGCGTAGCTCGTGACCGCCATGTTCGTCGCCAGCGGCATGTCGATCCCGGCCTCCAGCAGCCCCTTGCGCACCGCCGCCATGCCGTCGATCCCCGGCGTCGGATCCTCGAAGTACTCCAGATCGCTCGCCAGCGCCTTGCCGACGTGAAGCGACGTCTCGACCGTCCAGGCGCAGTTGGGATCGATCCGCAGCGGCACGTCGGGGCCGAACGCCGCCCGCAGCTGATGGATCGCCTCGATCTCATCCTCCGGCGGCAGCACCCCGCCCTTGAGCTTGATGCTCGGGAACCCGTACTCGTCGATCATCTGCCGCGCCTGGGCAACGACCGCCTCGGCCGTCATCGCCTCGCCGTAGAGGTCCTCGCGGGCGTCATCACCTTCACCCCCGCCTCCGGCATGCTTGTAGAACAGGTACGCGCTGAACGGCACGGCATCCCGCACCTTGCCGCCGAGCAAATCGCAAACAGGTACACCGAGCGACTTGCCGGCGAGGTCGAGCGCGGCGACCTCGACCGGGCTGAACGTGCGCTCCAGCGCAGTCGTCTTCCGCCGAGGCGTGAGATCGAAGTTCTGCAGCACGCTGTCGAGGCTGTCTCCGCCCTCCGGATGAAGTGAGGATTCGACCACATTCCAGATTGCGCTGACCCCGAGCGCGTCCTT
>DASYVY010000475.1:0-4157 GCA_035936535.1 Thermomicrobiales bacterium
CCGCAAGCGTCCCGTGGACGAGATGATCCCCCTCCCCCCAGGCGTGTATCCAGCGCTCATTGATCCCACCCTGTTCGCACGCGTTGCCGATCGGCTGAGCCGCAATCAGGAGGACGCGCCGGCATTCCGGCGAACCCGTCGCCCCGAGATCGGCCTCTTGCGGCGCGGGTTGGCCAAATGCGGTATCTGTGGCGCATCACTGGTGGTGGGTCGGCAAAAGGGCGTTGCCGTCTACCGTTGTCACAGCGACCAAAGGGCGCAGGGGCGCTGTCCGGTGGGCGCGTCGATCACCATTGAGGAGCTTGACGCCGCCGCGTGGGGTTTTGTGTGTGAGGTGCTCGCCAAGCCCGACCGCATCCGCGCGCACATCGCCTTCCTGAGAGCGAACGACCCGACGGGTATCGACATTGACACCTTGGACCACCAGCAGCACGAGCTGGAACGCAAGCGGGCCCGGATCAGCGCGACCATTGCCGCGCTCGACGACCCCCTCGCCGCCGAAGACCTGGTCGGGAGGCTCGCGTTGATCGGCAAACAAATCTCGACCCTGGCACGGGATCGGGAGACCATCCGCGCGCGGCAGGCGACGTGGCAGGCCGAGATTGACGACCTGTGCGACCTGGAGGCGCGCTGTCGCGAGATCGAGGACGCCTTGGCACGCGCGACAGCGTACGACGACCGTCGGAAGTTGCTGCAGCTCGTGGCGGTCAAGGCACACCTCTATCCGATCCGATCGGCCACCCGGAGCGATGGGTGATCACGTCGGGGATTGTGCCGGAAGTTGCATCGAATGTGGCCAATACGCCGTTGGATACTGACCGGGCGGGAGGCGGCCCTCCAGTTCCGGATCACGGCGACGACTGCGGAATCCGCGGGAGATGAATCCTTCTGCCATGATGACAACCTCCGGGTTCGCTCGTGGGCCAATACTCACCGTGCCGTCTCCAGAGTGGTTCGGGGAGCCACCTCCTGCTGTTCCGGCTGTTGCGATGGAAGCGACGAGCTCAGGACGAAATACCCGATTGCGCCCGCAACCACCGAGCCGATGAGAATCCCGATCCGGGCGGCATCCGCCTGGAGTCCCGGGTCGAAGGCAAGTTCCGTGACAAAGAGCGATATGGTGAAGCCGATTCCCTCAACATCGCCACGCCGGCGAGATGCTCCCACGCGATGGCCGCTGGCCGGATGGCGATGCCAGCCTTCACGGCCAGCAAAGCGAACACGAGGATCCCGATCGGCTTGCCCACAACCAGCCCGGCCACAACCCCCACAGGACCGACGAAGAGATCGCCTCACCCAACCCCTTCACCAATGGCGGGAGCGTTTTCAGTGAGATCCTCGCTGGCTGCATGCAACGCCCTGCGCTGGACCGAATCCTGCCAGCGCGTCAGGTCGCTCTGTCTGGCGAAGCGCAGGATCACCCGGTATTCGCGGCCCCCGCGCACCGGGTTAAACGTCCGAGCACCGTGGTACCCGGAGAAGCTGCTCGTATTTCCGTTCGCGGCCAGGGCGGACGCGGCGAGTGATGCTCACGGTGACAGAGGGTACATCGCGGCCTTCCGCGTTGTCCGGTATCTCCGCCATGCTCACCTCCTCTCACCGTGGCCGCGCCCTGTGCCCACCCGCCATCATGGAGATGTCCCCGAGTGCTACGGGGCCATCGCGACCTCGTCCACATAGCACCATATCCAGTCCTCGCCGCGCTCGAATGACTGGATGATCGGGTGTTCATTCGCGTGAAAATGCTTTGTCGCATGTTTGTTCTTCGAGCTGTCACAACAGCCGACATGGCCGCAGATCAGACAGATCCGGAGATGGACCCAGGTGTCCCCCAGCTGCAGGCACTCCTCGCAGCCATCCCGTGTGCTTGGCGTGACGTCCTGAATCTGATCGAGATGGGTGCAGGTGGTGCTCATCGTGTCGCTCCTTGTCCGGCTGACGTGCGTTCCCGGCGATGGTGATCCCCGGCAGGACGCGTCGCTGCCGCATTGCTGGGCGTTCCGGAAATGGCGATGGATGCGCATCATCGCGCCGGAACTCCAACCGTCCCACCTCGGATCATAGCGTGCCGCAACCGGACACGCGCGTTTCTCGCCGATTCCCGGAGGAGCGCGGTGCATTCTCGGCGGCCCCTGCCCAGGCATGCGCCCGGAACGGGTCTACCATTCATGTACCGGAGCACGGAGAGGCACGGGGTGATGGAGCACATGCGTGTGGTGGATGGAGGGAGCCGGTGATGGAGCGGGAGTTTCGGGAGATCGCACTGGCGGAGCTTGGGGAGACGTGGGGGCCGAAACCGGCCGAGCGGCTTGTCCAGAACATCCGGGACAACGGGATCATCGTGCCGGTTGTCGTAGCCGAGATCCCCGACGAAGACGGGCAGATCACCTTCCAGCTGATCGATGGCAACCGGCGTGTCGCGGCAGCGCGGCTCGCCGGACTCTCTTCCGTGCCCGCACAGGTGATTCGAGGGTTCTCGGCGGCCGAGCTGGCGCAGATCACCCTGCTCGCCAACTCGATGCGAGCCACCAACCCCGTCACCGAGTGGTGGGCGCTCGATGAGCTGGTGCAGTCAGGGTCGCGCCCCGATGACCTCGCGCGGATGACCGGACTCTCGAAATCCACTCTCCAGAACCGGATGTCGCTCGCCGATCTCGACGTCCGGATTTTCGAGGGACTGGCTCGCGGGGACGTGCCGCCCACCGTGGCGATGGCGGCCTCGCGTCTGCCACGCGAGCTCCAGGATCAGCTGGGCGAGGCGTTCTCGGAAAAGGGGATCCTGCGCAAGCGGGACGTCGATATGGCTGCCGCGGCGGCTGCGCGCACCGGACCAGGCGAGGCCGACGAGACCGATCCGGGTCAGGATCTGGTTGGAGGGATGCGGACGCTCGCTGCCCGCGCGATTGCCGCCGGCATGACGCAGGGTGAGTGGCTGGCGATGGCGAAGGAGGCGTTTGAGGCGGCCCAGGTGGATACCGACCAGGACTAGCCCGGCGGGGCCCGACAACGATTCTTTCGGGAGCGTGTTGAACGGGTGCCAGATGGACCCAAGCGCAAGGTAGAGAAAGGTAGAGAGTGGAAGGACAGGACAGCCCGTTCACCCACCTTGTTGCACGCGGGGGTCGGAAGGTTCACAAAGATACCGACACGGAACCGGCCAGAACCGGTGGGATCGTCATGGGGAAGCGTCACTGGTGCGGCTTCGCTGTCCGATGTGGATGCGATCGATTCCGGCAACCGCCGGACACTGTCACATGTCCGCCCCCCTCTTCCTGGTGGGACGCGCCGGGCCGACGCGTGACATGGCGTCAGCGGGCGTGTCGGGCCACGCGGATGGCAATCGATCGATCCCGCCCCGGATAGCGTCGCACCAGGGCGAGGTGGCGCATGCAGCGGCCACAAGGCGCCCAACATCAGCACTGCCGTCCCGGCGAGGAGATCCAGGTCAGCGCCGACAAGGATGAGCGCCATCAGCGCGAGCACGGGGCTGAGAAACGAGACCTTGGCGGATGAGAGAGCCGCGAGCACAAGCAACCCCACGAATCCGGCGATGAACGCGAGCGGACCCACCTGCATGACGGGTTCTGGGAGCGATGCGCGGTCGTCGAGCCATGACGACAGGTCCGTGAGGATAACCCAGCAGAAGAGGACGACGCCGATCAGGCTCGCGAGTGCGGCAGTCTCGACCGCGATCCGCGGGCGGTGGTCGATCAGCCAGCGCCGCAGAACCAGGGTCAGGACGCCGAACCCGATGAAGGCGCCCAGAAATGCGACGTGCCCCACGTCCCAGGCAAGGCTCTGCCCGTACTCGCCGTCGCGCCCGTCAGCGAAGCGGGCAATGGCGTAAACGAGCAGGAGCGAGGGGATCAGCAGAGCAACGATTCGGGTGGGTGCGGATGACATGAGACAACTTTCCATACATGACAAGTCCGACGCATGTACTGCTGGATGGGCGGCGTGAAAAGTCATCGTCGATGGCCATTCACAGCAGCTACGCTCCAGGGGTGACCCGGAGCAGGGGCGGCCGACGCCTGCTTCCCGGACTTCACGCGTGTTGAGCCAAAAGAGGCCGGCGAGTCCGACGAGCCCCGGATCGCTGGAGGAATCCGCGCCGACTCGGACACTGAATTTAACGCCTTGCGGGTGCGCTTGTGAGA
>DASYVY010000476.1:0-2864 GCA_035936535.1 Thermomicrobiales bacterium
CCTGCGCCGGGGAACCACTCGGCACCTACGTCAGCAACGATCCAACCCTGCCGGCATAGGATGGGTCCGCCCAAGACTCACACCGGGTCCGGGGTCACTCCGGGAGGCGCACATTCCTTGGGTCCACGGCGGCCGGGGAAAGCCCGAGCGCGTTGGCGCGGGCGTGCCGCCTCCGTCGCTGTTGCATGCGTCGTCGTCGCTGCCACGTTGCATTGATGTAGGCGCCGAAGAGGATGATGTGCGCCGTGAAGAACAGCGACGCCACCAGCAGCGAGACGAAGCCGAGAATTTGCCCGTACCGGTTGCCACCGCCCGTGATCCTGATGTAGATGGGGAAGATCTGCGTTACGAGGAGGAACAGCAGCGACGCCGTCAGGGCGCCCGGCCAAACATCGGGCATGCGCTGTCCGGCGTTGGGAATCACCCGGTAGAGTGTGGAGAACAACGCGAGCGCCGCCGTGAAACCGATCAGATAGCCGGCGATCTGGTACTCCGCCGTCGCCAGCAACCAGGGCTCGATCGCCTCGGGAAGCTCGCTCTGGACAAAAACAGATGTCAGGATCGTCGCCCCGAGCGAGACCGCGAACAGCAACGAGATGATCAGGAGCACGAGAAATCCACGCTGCTTTTCGTTGATGTAGCCGCTGCTGCGGGCACCGTAGATCCGGTTCATGCTCCGGGCAAGGCAACTGATGAAGCCGGTCCCGACCCAGGCGAACCCGAGAAAGCTGATCACTCCCAGCCAGCCGCTGTTGTTGCGGGCGGTCAGGGCCGTTTTGAATGCGTCGTCGGCGGCGCCGCCGGGCACGAGCGTATCGATGATGATGATCGCCTGATTCAGGACCTGATCGTTCTTGAGGAACAATCCGGCGATGGAGATCATCAGCAGGAACATCGGAACGAGCGCGACCAGCGTGTTGAATGCCACCGCCGCCGCCATATCGCTCGCGCTGGCCTCGTTGTAGCCGCGATACATCCAGGCCGGAATGCGGTGCAGCATCCGCCACAACGACCGCTGTTCGCCCTCGCGAACCATGATCACCCCGGCATCCGTGGCGTGGGATGCATTCGGCACCGAGGGCGCGGCATACCGGGGAAGGCGTCCGGCGGTCGCATTATGAAGGCTGATCATCGTTGCACTCCCGGAACGAGACGGCCGCAACTGGCCCACCCGTCGGTCATGGCGGAGAGGAAGCCATGGCACCCGATGTTCGGATTGAGGTCGCTGTATTCGACCATGTTCCCGATCCTCTGGTCTTGCCCTCTCCCGTTACCGGGTGGCAACCACGTCCTACCCCGCGTTGGCACTTGAGCTCTCCGTCTCCAGCGGCTTGCGCCGTCGGAACATCCGGCTCATCAGGCCACTGGACTTGACCGGTTGTTCAGGAGCGACCACTTTGGGCTCCTGCAATGGCCGCAGCTCACCGAACAGGCTCCAGCTCTCGACCACCATCCCATCGTCGAACCGGAACGTCTCGACCCCGTCCGCCGTCACCGGTCTTCCGCTTGGCCGCATCCCGAAGTAGTCGGCCAGGTGCGTCCCGGTCAGTGTCACGCGGGCGACGACCTTGTCGCGGTCGGCGAGCAGCTCCCGGGGCAGGATCTCGCCATCCGGAAAGGCCGCCCGGAACGCGGCGACGTTCTGCTTCAGGCCATCCGGCCCCTGCGCCTGCCCCGGATTCGGCGTGTGATCGATGTACGACGGCCCAAGGATGTCATCGAGCTCCTCAAGCGATCCGGCGGAAAATGCGTGGTACAGATCCCGGATCATCGCCTTCCGCGTCTCACCATCACGCGCCACGAACAGGTCGGCACCGATCCAGGCCGCGATCAGGGCGACAACCCCGGCGATCGCGAGCTTGCCGAGGTTCTCGTTGAACTTCTCGCTCGCTCGCTGCACGATCACGCGCTCGGGAAAGGCCACCATGACGAAGCCACGCGCCGTGGCATCCGTCGATCCCGAATACCACAGGTCTTCGGTCGCATAGATATACGCCTCACCGTCGACATCCAGGTCATCCGGAACGTTCTCGGGATCCGGATTCTGGCCGATCATCATGTCGACGACGGGCGTTCCCTCCATCGAATGCCCGACCTGCTCGGGCGCCGCCGGATATCGCTGCTGAAGCACCCCTTCGCTGTCGAAGATCGTCACGAAGGCATCCTCGGGAAGCCCGGCCACGCGAGTAAACGCCGCGAGCGCAGCCACCTCGAGCGTGGCGACGATTGCCCGCGATTCACTTCCCTCGGGGGGAATCGGGTGGGCATACGTCACGATCAAGCCGCCGCCTTCGGGATCGGCGCGGACATTCCCGAGCGAAACCTGGTCGGTCGTCAGCGACCGCCGCACGACCAGGGCATCGTCGTCATCAAGCCGGTCTCCGTCCGTCGGCTGGTCTCGGCAGATGACGGAGCCATCATTGTCGACGACTGCCACGGCGCGAATCGTGGCGTTCTCGATCCGGAACTCATCGGCACCGGGACGGGCCAGAGGTTCCACGGGATCCGACGATCCGGACGGAAGGGTCTGCAGGAACTGCGTGCATGAGCTGGAATTCTGAAGTTCGGGACGCAACGCCAGGGTCCGCAGCGCGAACTCGACCTGTTCGGCGTTCGTCCTGAGATTGTCAACAGCCAGCACAACCAGCCGCTGTGCCTCCTCCTCCCCCGCATCAATCGCAACCTCCCGTTGCTGGGAGGCCGTCAGGAACAGGAGGACGAGGCTCGGCAGCGATGCGAGCAGGACGAGCAGGATCAGCCGGAACCTGAGGCTGCGCACCAGCGAGCTTCCGGCCAGCCAGCGGATTGGAGTGCCAAGTCTTCGCACGCCGACCTCCCATTCACACCGCCGCGTGCATCGATCC
>DASYVY010000477.1:0-2081 GCA_035936535.1 Thermomicrobiales bacterium
CCGGTGATGGAGGGCAAGGCGGTGCTCTTCCAGTCGCTGGCTGGCGTCGAGGCGTTCCCGATCTGCCTCGCCTCCCGCGATCCGGATGAGATCGTGCGAATCGTGACCGCGATCTCGCCGTCCTTCGGCGGGATCAACCTCGAAGACATCAGCGCGCCGCGCTGCTTCGAGATCGAGGACAAGCTTCGTGCGGCGGTCGACATGCCGATCTTCCATGATGACCAGCACGGGACGGCAATCGTCGTTCTCGCCGGGCTCGAGAATGCGGCGCGGCTGCGTGGCTGCGGCGTCAAGGACCTTCGGATCGTCATCAACGGAGCCGGCGCGGCGGGCATTGCCGTCGCCAAGCTGCTCCTTGCCGAGGGCGCCGCGGATGTGATCGTCTGTGACCGCTCGGGCGCGATCTACGCGGACCGGCCCGGTCCGATGGACGCATCGAAGCGGGCAATCGCCGAAGTCACCAACCGGGAGGGACGCACCGGCTCTCTCGCCGATGTGCTGCCAGGTGCCGACGTATTCGTCGGGCTTTCGGCGCCGGGAACGGTGACGCCGGACATGATCCGGACGATGGCCAAGGACCCGATCATCTTCGCGCTGGCCAATCCGACCCCGGAGATCACCCCGGATCTCGCCCGGAGTGCCGGGGCCTTTGCGATCGCAACCGGGCGCAGCGACTACCCCAATCAGGTCAACAACTCCCTGGCCTTCCCCGGCGTGTTCCGGGGGGCGCTCGATGTCCGGGCACGCACGATCAGCGATGACATGAAGATCGCCGCCGCCCAAGCGATTGCCGAGCTGGTGACCGACGAGCAGCTGACGCCGGAGTTCCTGATTCCGGACAGCCTTGACCTGCGAGTCTCCCCACGCGTCGCGGCGGCCGTCGCGCGATCGGCCCAGGCGACCGGGCTGGCCCGGGAGCACATCGATCCCGCCGAGGTCGAGGCACGGTGCCGGGATCTCGTCTATGAAGGCACGGTGGTGCTCTAGCGTCTGTTTCGGCGCGGGTGACACCCTTCGTGCCGGGACACTGATGCAGCCCAGGATCCTGGAGCTGTCCGTACCTCTTCTGCCCGACTGGCCCCTTGCGCCGGCGCAACGGGCCACTACAGAGACCTTTTGTCGTGGCCGGTTCAATAGACAATGGCAAAGCAACTGAGCGGATGCGGCCCGTTATGCCGGCCTTCGGGCGCAGGTGAATCCGCTCCCGGATATCCGCGTTAACGAGAGCAGAGGTGTTCGTGGTCAGCACTCCCCGAACGGGCACGGTGGACGATGCCATCCGAATCACGACCGAGGCCAATGGGTGGACGAAGGTCGCGCTGGAGGTCGGCGACCAGGATGTCAGCCGCACATTCATCATCCCGCTGACGATCCGGATCGGCGAGGCGACGGTGCGGATGGACGGCATCGGCGGCGTCGCCACGGACGAGCAGCACCGGCGCCATGGTTATTCGCGGCGGGTTCTGGAGGCGGCGGTGGCGCACATCAGGGCGGGAGATGCGCCGCTCACCACGCTCTACGGCATCCGGAACTTCTATCCGAAGTTCGGGTGCTCGACCGTCGGGTCGGAGCGGACCATCCGCCTGGTCAATGTCGACGAGGAGCGGGATCTCGCTCCGGGATGCCAGAACCGTCCGGGCCGGCCGGCGGATTTAAGGCGGATCGGCACCCTTTACAACGATGGCACCCGCGAGGCCACCGGTGCGGTGATCCGCGACCGCTCCGGCGTCGCCTGGACCCAGATGGTGGACTCGCTGAACGAGGGTCGCGATGAGGTGCTCGTCGTCACCGACGAAGCCGACGAGGTGATCGCCTACGCCTGGCGTGCCCCGGCGTGCTGGTGGATGCAGTCATGGGAGCATCGTGATCCGGCGACGCTGAAGATCGCCGAGGCCTTCGCCATAACGCCGCGAGCGGCCGATTCCCTGCTCGCGGCGTGCCGGGAATGGGCGGCCTCCTGGGGACACGCCGCGGTTGAATTCGCGGTCCCGCCCTCGGGCCATCTCGGGATGGCGGCGATGCTGCAGGACGCCGTGACATCGCAGTTCCATCATCGTGACGCGGAGTTCATGGGGCGCTCC
>DASYVY010000478.1:0-2096 GCA_035936535.1 Thermomicrobiales bacterium
ACCTGCACCCTCCATGGCTGGCAATTCGACATCGCCACCGGCACCTGCCTCACGTCCGAGGACAAGCGCCTCTACACAAAGAAGATCGAGACCACCGAGACCGGCGCCGAGCTTGCCGCCCAGGCAGCGGGCGCGGATGACTAGCCCGGACCTTGCCCGGGCTATCGGTCCGCTCCGGCTGCATCACATCGGGATCGTGGTCTCGGACCTGCAAACCGCCCGGGAGCGATACGAGATTCTGGGGTTCACGGGTGGCGAGCGGTTCGAGGTGCAGGAGCAGCACATCGTCGCGGTCGTCTTCCGTGCCGGCCAGGGCTACGTTGAGTTGATCCAGCCGACCGATGCCGGCGGGCCGATTGCGCGCTACATGGCGAAGCGCGGCGAGGGAATGCACCACGTCGCCTACGCCGTGGACGACATCGAGGCGACATTGTTGCGGCTCAGGGCAGCCAATGTACGCCTGATCGATCAGCACCCGCGTGCGGGCACGCACGGTTGGCGAATCGCCTTCATCCACCCCGAATCCTGCCATGGGGTCCTGACCGAGCTCGTCCAGGAATGACGGACGATCGCCGGGTGCGCGCCGAGCCACTGGGTCTGAAGATCGGCTTCCATGTCGGATCGCCGGGATCAGGATGGAGCTATTCGAGCGGACCAGAGATGCTGCCTAGCCGCAGATCCGTGCTGCGGGCAACATCCAAGATGTATGACCTTCGGGACAGTCGGTTTGACGATTTTTTTGATACGTTCGGGTCCAAGGAAAAGGTTGTCGCGGTATATGCGGGTGACACGATCGTTTGGGTTGCACTCGTTGGGATGATATAGAGGCACGGTTCGCTCGCGCAAGCGGTGTGCTGCACCCGGTGCCCATGAGCTAGAGGTCGAGTAGCGTCAGCGTGGGTCATCCATAAAAGCATCAGGTGCGCTCAAGTGGGTGTGGCTGGAAGGGGTCCTGATGCTGTGGGAGCCGGCTTGCGCTCTGGTTGGACCTGGCGGTCGAGCGATTGGCGCTGATCGACCATGAGCCAATCAAACAGCGGCGTGCATACACATTAAGGATGCGTCGTCGAGGTAGCGCCGCTGTCGACAGCTGCTTGAAGAACCAGCGGTGTCACTGCACGTGACACGCGCTCCAAGGGACACATCATGCCGAAACAGGGACCGGAGATCGTGACGGATTCCGGGATCACGATCGAGCCGGTATACAGCGAGTGGGATTGCGCTTCGCCGCTCCCCGATCCGGGCGAGTTTCCCTATACGCGGGGCATCCACCCGACCATGTACCGGTCCCGGCGCTGGACGATGCGCCAGTATGCCGGGTTCTCCTCGGCGGAGGAAAGCAATCGACGTTACCACCTTCTGCTCAGCCGGGGCACGACGGGATTGAGTGTCGCCTTCGACCTGCCGACGCAGCTTGGCATGGACTCGGATGATCCCCGCGCCTTTGGCGAGGTGGGCCGGGTCGGTGTCGCGATCAGCACCGTCGATGACATGCGACGCCTCTTCGACGGAATCGATCTCGAAGCCGTCACCACCTCGATGACGATCAATGCCCCGGCGTCACTGCTCCTGCTGATGTATCAGATCGTCGCCGAGGAACGCGGTGCCGACCCGTCGAAGCTGGGCGGCACGATCCAGAACGACATCCTCAAGGAGTACGTGGCACGCGGGACGTATATCTTCCCGCCGCGTCCCTCGATGCGACTGGTCACCGACACGTTTGCGTACTGCGCGGAGCACCTGCCGTCCTGGAACACGATCTCGGTCTCCGGCTATCACATCCGGGAGGCGGGGTCGTCCGCCGATCAGGAAATCGCGTTTACCCTCGCCAATGGTCTTGCCTATGTCCAGGCGGCGATCGACGCCGGGTTGAATGTCGATGCCTTTGCGCCCCGGATCAGCTTTTTCTTTGCCTCACACTCCAACCTTTTTGAGGAGGCGGCCAAGTTCCGCGCCGCCCGCCGGATGTGGGCGGTGCTGTTGCGGGAGCGCTTCGGCGCGACCAATCCCCGAGCGTTGATGATGCGTTTCCACACGCAGACAGGAGGCGTCACGCTCACGGCCCAGCAACCGTTGAACAATGTCGTCCGGGTTGC
>DASYVY010000479.1:0-3671 GCA_035936535.1 Thermomicrobiales bacterium
CATCTGTAGTAGCGCTCGCTGGAGGGGTGGGCGGCGCGAAGCTCGCACAGGGTTTGGCGGGAGCGGTCGATCCGGAACGCCTCAGCATCATCGTCAACACGGCTGATGATTTTCGCCTCTGGGGACTTCATATCTCTCCCGATCTCGATACGGTCATGTATACCCTGGCGGGGATCGCCAACCCAGTCACCGGCTGGGGAATCGCGGGTGATTCCTTTGCGGCTCTCGACATGCTGGGGCGCCTCGGTGAAGACGCATGGTTCCGCGTCGGCGACCAGGATTTCGCCACGCATATCCGCAGGACGTCGGCGTTGCAGGCGGGACGCTCGCTCACTGATATCACCGCCGGGATGTCGACAGCCCTGGGCATCGAGCCGTCGATCCTGCCGATGACGGATTCACCGGTTTCGACCATGGTTGAGCCGCCTGCCGGCACTCTGGCGTTCCAGGATTATTTCGTCGCCAGGCGGCAACAGGATGACGTCCTTGGCGTCACCTTCGAGGGGATCGATGGGGCGGCACTTACGGACGATGTGACTGCAGCATTGAGCCAGGCCCGTATCATCGTTATCTGCCCCTCGAATCCGATCGTGAGCATCGGGCCAATCCTTGCCCTGCCAGGAGTCCGCGCACGGCTCGCCGCATCTCCGGCGGTAAGGGTGGCGGTCAGCCCGATCGTCGCCGGCAAGGCGCTCAAGGGGCCAGCAGACCGCATGTTGACAACCCTGGGGCATGACTCTTCGGCAACCGGCGTCGCTGCCCTGTATCGCGACCTGGTGGATCTCTTCGTCATCGACAGTCAGGACGCCGCGGAGCGCCCCGCCATTGAAGCGCTCGGCATGCGGGTGCATGTCACCGACACGATCATGGGCGGCCTCGATGATCGGGAGCGGCTTGCCCGCGAGGTACTTGACGTGACCGCCGGTGTGGAGGCAGTCCGGCCGTGAACTCGATCGCTGCCCTGGTGCCGATCCGCAATCGGGTCGATGGCAAACGCCGTCTTTCGGCGGAGTTCCATCCGTCCGAACGCCGGATCCTGATCGAGACGATGGCTCGGCATGTAGTGAAGACGCTTGTGCGATCGGGGATTGTGACTCAGGTCATGGTAATCAGCAGGGATCCGGACTTCATCGACGACGTTCTTCCGGACATCGATGACGTGGCGTTGATCTACCAGGCCGAGCATGCGCCAGGTCTCAACGCGGGGCTGGAACTCGGGCGCCAATGGGCGCTGGTGCGTGGCGTCTCGCGGTTGCTGATCCTTTCCGGAGACCTGCCACTGCTGACGGACGGTGATGTCCACGAGTTGGGGAGCCTGTCGCGCCCGGTCATTCTGGCCACCGACCGGTCCGGCCGTGGCACCAATGGGCTCGTGCTGAACCAGCATCTTTCCCCCGAAGCAGATCTGATCGCGAGATTTCCATTCCGGTTCGGCGTGGACAGCCTCGGGAAGCATGCAGAGGAGGCCGCGCGTCTCGGGATACCAGCCGAGGTTGTGCTGACGCCTGGAACGGGGCATGATCTCGATACGCCGGAGGACTGGAAGGTCCTTGATCCGGGAACTCGTGAGCGTCTGCTGCCGCACGATCCATGTATCGAACGGTCCAGGGCAGGCGTCCATCGCATTGCGGTCCCGCTGGCCGCAATGGAGTGTTCATGACCAACACCCGAGAAGAGCAAGAGCATGCCAGTCGGCGCCCGGCTGGAGTGACCATCCTGCCCGTCGATGGCATCCCGGATATCGTCGAGAGCGACGATATCGCCGCCATGGTGGGAGACGCTATTTCGGATTCGATCGGCGCGCTCCTTCCGGGGGATGTCGTTGTTGTTACCCACAAGATCATCAGCAAGGCGGAAGGCGGGTTGATCGCCTTGTCGACGATCGAGCCGTCGGTACTGGCGACGCAGATCGCAACAGACTGGGGCAAGGATGCTCGACAGGTCGAAGTGGTCCTTCGCCAAGCCAAGCGGATCCTGCGGATGTCGCGGGGACTCATCATCGCCGAGACCCATCATGGCTTCATCTGTGCAAACGCGGGGGTGGACGCGTCGAACGTCGCGGCCGATACGGTGGTAATCCTTCCGGTCGATCCGGACGCGTCTGCCGAGCGTATCAGGCGGACGCTCATGACCAGATGCTTCCCGGATCGCGATGCGGAGGAGCATCCGTTCGGGGTCATCGTGACGGACTCGTTCGGACGCCCGTGGCGCAGCGGAATCGTCAACGTCGCGATCGGCGTCGCGGGCATCGCTCCACTGTCCGATTACCGTGGGAAGTTCGACCCGAGTGGATACGAGCTGCGCGCATCGATCCTCGCGATCGCCGATGAGCTTGCGTCCGCGGCCGAGCTGGTGATGCACAAGCTCGCCGCCCGACCGGTTGCGGTGGTTCGCGGCTACGAGCGTCCAACCGACGGGCCGGTGGGAACCGGAAAGGATCTGATCATGCCGGAAGAACGCAATCTCTTTCTCTAGGGCCTTGCGGTAGAGTCAGGCGCGGGTCAGCCGGGACACATCCGGATCACCGTCCCATCGGGCAGCCGACTGGGTGGACGTTCACATTCGCCCCGAACCGTGCCGATCTGCTTCGGTGGCGTCATCACCGTTTATCGTCAGGAGAACATGCATTGGGTGCCATCGGATACGCCGCTTCTTTCGAACAGTTTCATCCGAACGACCTGCTGGCGTATTGCCAGACCGCCGAAAAACATGGCTTCGAGGTTGTTTCGGCATCGGATCATTTCCACCCCTGGGTGCCATCGCAGGGACATTCCGCGTTCGTCTGGTCCTGGATGGGGGCGCTTGGGGCAACGACAAAGCTGCGATTCGGGACCGGTGTGACACCTCCGGGATACAGGTATCACCCGGCGGTCCTCGCCCAGGCGGCGGCAACGATCGAGGCCATGTTCCCCGGCCGGTTCTTCCTGGGGTTGGGTGCCGGTGAAGCCCTCAACGAGCATATCGTCGGGGAATACTGGCCCGAGGCACCGACGCGGCTGGAGCGTCTGGTCGAGAGCATCGAGATTATCGAGAAGCTGTTCACCGGCAAATCGATCAAGCACCAGGGCAAGCACTTCCGGATCGAGAGCGCCCGGCTGTACACCCTTCCGGACGCGCCGCCGCCTATCTACGTCGCGACCTCCGGACCGATCATGGCAGGGCGAACCGGCAAGCTGGTCGACGGGATCATCACCGTTGGGGCGGCGGATGAGAAGATCGCGAACCTGATGAGCCGGTTCGAACGGGGTGCCCGTGAAGCGGGCAAGGATCCATCCACACTCGCCCGGTTGCTGCAGATCAAGGTGAGCTATGCGGCGACGGACCAGGAGGCGATCGACTCGGCAATGAGGGACTGGCCAAACGGTGGGATGAATTTCCCCAAGGCGGACATCCGGACGCCTGAGGACTTTGAGGCAATGGCGAAGCTGGTCCGGCCGGAGAACTTCAAGAATCGGGTGCTGACGACCGCGGACCTGGAACAGCACACCGCCTACATCCAGCACTTCATCGACCTGGGCTTCGACGAGATCCACGTCCATAACGTGAATCGCGAGCAGGATGCCTTCATCAAGGCCTACGGCGAGAAGGTGATCCCCAATCTCAACTGGGGCTGATGGCCAACAGGCATGGCCTTCACGACCGAGCCGTGGGAGATGCGCATCCCCCACGGC
>DASYVY010000480.1:0-7223 GCA_035936535.1 Thermomicrobiales bacterium
CTCGCACACGGCTTGCGCCGACACCGACGAACATCTCGACGAACTCGGAACCGGAGATGCTGAAGAATGGCACACCCGCCTCACCGGCCACGGCCCGCGAGAGCAGCGTCTTGCCGGTTCCCGGAGGACCGACGAGCAGAACGCCGCGGGGAATGCGAGCGCCCAGCGACGCGAACTTCTCCGGGTACTTGAGGAACTCGACGACCTCTTCGAGCTCCTGCTTGGCTTCATCGACACCGGCGACGTCAGCGAAGGTGACCGTCGGCCGGTTGCTGGAGAACAGGCGGGCGCGGCTTTTGCCGAACGACATCGCCTGGCTGTTGCTGCCCTGGCTCTGGCGCATCATGAAGAACAGCAGGCCGACGATCAGGAGCGACGGCAGGATAAAGACCAGCGCGCCGAAGATCGCGCCCCAGCGGCTGGCGGCCTCGACCTCGATCGGGACGACATCGGCACTCAAGCCGGCGCTGTCGAGAACTTCGACGACGTTCGTCTCCGGCGGAAGCCGTGTCTCGACAGGTTCCCGGGAGTCGTCGGTGTAGACGACTTCGACCCGGCTGTCCCCTTCCTTGGTGAGCAGTCTCTCGACGTTGCCGTCACGAATGTCGGCCACCACCGAGGTATTGAAATCGACGAGCGGAAGCCGCTGCCGGTTACCGGCATAGCTGAACCAGACCACACTCACGAGAACGATGAGGGCGATCCAGACGAAACCGCTTCTTAGCCACTTGCGATTGGGCATGCCGGAAACCTCCGGGAGGTACGGGACAGGGGTGGACGCATCAGTATCAACGTTGTGCGCCCGCCAGGAAGGACGTCAGGTCAGTATAGCAATCTCCGAGCCGCTCACTGATATGTCGAGCCGTACGTTCAGCGGGTCATGCATCACGTCACCGCCTCACGCCCCGGCACGATGGAAACAGGATGGGTCACCGGGTTCACGAGGCACACTGGAGACCCGTGTATCAAGGATCGCGACATAGGGAAGATTGCGATACTGGCCAGCATAATCCAACCCGTAACCGATCACGAATTCATCGGGAATGTGGAAGCCCACCCGGTCGACCTGAACCGGTATGGCATCGGGTTTGTCCTTCTTGAGCAGTGCCACCACGCGGATGTCCCGGGGCTGCCTTGTCCGGAGCATGTCGAGCAGGTACTGGAGGGTCAGCCCGCTGTCGACGATGTCCTCGACGATGATGATCCGGCGGCCAGCGATCTCTTCGTTGAGATCCTTGAGGATACGGACGACACCGGAGGACTTGGTCGCCGCGCCATAGCTTGAGATCGCCATGAAATCGACGGTGAGCGGGATCGTCATCGCCTTCATCAGGTCGGCCATGAAGGAGACGGCCCCGGTCAGCACACCGACCATCAGTGGAACGTCGTCCGCGTATTCCCGATCCAGCTCCTTCGCAATCGCGCCGATCGTCGTTTGCAGCTCCGCTTCCGGGATCAGGATGCGAGCGACCCCTTTTGCGCGCGCTTCGGCCAGGATCGATGCCTCGTCTGCAGGGGATGTCCCGGATGCGTCGTGTAGGTCTGTCGGTTTGATGATGCTCACTCCTGGAGTGCTTCTCCAATGCTCCATACGAGTTATACGCGCTATACGGGCGATCCGATGTCACGGGGTATTCCGGCCCGCTGTGCCAGGAGTGTACGAGCTTCGCCTATCGCGATGAAGGCCCTTGCGGGATTAGAACATATGTTCTACTATCCCAGACAGGAACGTCGTTGATCCGGGCTTTCCTGAACTGGTGTGGGGCCAGCGCGGGAAGAGCGTCCAGTTCACCATATGGCACCTCATCGTGCCAGTGTTGCTAAGAGTGGTTGGCATTGGCTGACGTTGCTGGAGGGAGCTTATGTCGATCGTTTGCCTGCGGGTACCCGGCTTTGCCTTGCGCATCGCCCTGCTCGACCAACCACATTTGGATGGGCATCCGCTCGTCCTCAGCAATCCCCGGAGTGGCCGCGCCCAGGTGCTCGATGCTACGCCGGAAGCGTTGGAAAAGGGCATTCGGCCGGGGATGACGGTCAAGGAGGCAACCGCCCTCTGTCCGGCCGCAATCGTGCTCATGCCCGATCCCGTCCGCGAGACGACCATTGCCCAGCAGATCCGGGATCGCCTTGACAGGGTCAGTCCGCTCGTCGAGCCCGATGATCAGGAACAGGGTTGCTGGTATATCGATCTCAACGGGCTGGAACGCTACTACGGTTCGTACGCGAACGCGGCCCGGCGCCTGATCGAATGTATCCATCCCATCCTGCGTGTCCGGGCCGGTGCGGCCTCTACCAAGTTCACGGCACGTGTCGCCGCCGGCATCGCCGGGGCAGGCGCCCTCCATACCGTTGCCGCCGATGAGGAAGCGGTCTTTCTGGCGGATGCCGCCATCTCCTGGCTCCCCCTCCCACCGGAAACGATCCGCGAGCTCGACCGCCTCGGCATCCCGACGCTTGGTGCGCTCGCCCGGCTCCCGGGTCGCAAGGTCGCCGCCCGGTTTGGGCCGGCTGGCCGTCGTGCCTGGGACCTGGCCCATGGCCGGGATGACCGTCCCGTCGTTTCCCCGCCACGGATCCAGTCGGTTGTCGAACACCTCGTCATGCCCTCCCCTGTCGTCAGCCGGGAGATGCTCGTCGTCGGGTTGCGTCAGATGGTGACGCGGGCATTCAGCAAACCCGCGCTCAAGGGGCGACAGGCCCGACAGGTCACCCTTCGGGCCATTATCGAAGGGGAGCGCCGCTCCTGGGAACGGACCGTGACCCTGAATGAACCCTGCGGTCCCGAGCGCCTCGCCAGGGCGCTCGATCTGCGCCTGCACACGATCGAGCTCAACGGGCCTGTGGAATCGCTGACGCTCGAGCTCAGTGGCATCGTCGACGAATCCGCCAGGCAGGAAGCCTTTCCCCTGATGGGTCCCCGAGCCACCGCCCCCTTGACGGAGGCGATCCATCAGCTCAAGCAGCGCTACGGGCTGTCACCGATGTACCACGTTGTGGAGGTTGAACCATGGTCGCGCATTCCCGAACGCCGTCACGCGCTGATCACCTACGACCCCTGAATGCGCCACAGCCGATCACGGTCGTCGCCGACCATGCCATGCCAATCGCCGTGGTGATCAACCACCATCGCCACGGGGTCGATGCCGTCCAGGATATGTGGATCGTCCAGGATGAATGGTGGAGACAACCGATCAACCGGCAGTACTTCATTCTGCTGCTCGATGACGGGTCCCGCCGGACGGTCTTTCTCGATCGCGAGGATTCCGCCTGGTATGCGCAGGATTACTAGGATGATAGCCCGACCATGCCACCGTTCGTTCCCGTCACTTCTAGTGTTCCCGCCAGAATGCGCTCCCGGCGACGTTCGGACGTTCTGCCTGGCGCGTGATGCCGGAAGGGGGTGAAAAGCCCCGGCCCGGCACTGCGCCCCCTGTTCCCATGTCCCATCGCCCGGTACCCCGGGAAAGGGGCCATCATCAACAGAACGGTACCAGCGTGTATACCGAGCTCCATCTGCATACCGCCTTTTCCTTTCTCGATGGATCTTCCCTCCCGGAGGACGTGGTCAACCGCGCCAGGGAGCTGGGATATCACAGCCTGGCGATCACCGATCACGATGGGCTGCACGGAGCGATGGAGTTCGCCCAGGCGGCCAGGAATGCGGGCATCGCGCCGATCACCGGCGCCGAGGTTACCCTCATCGATGGCTCGCATCTCACCCTGCTTGCCGAGTCACGAACCGGGTACGGCAATCTCTGCCGGTTGCTGACCAACATCCACCACGGCCGTCCCCCCTCTCCTGTCTGGCTGGATGGGCCGGACGACGACCCACCAGCACCTCCGTCGGGGGATCCGCATGCCGGTGCGGCGACTGATCCCGACCCGATCTCCTGCAACCTGGGGAGCTACACCGAAGGGCTGATCCTGCTCACCGGATGCCGGAACGGTCAACTCGCGCGACTCGTCGATGCCGGTCGGCTCAGCGACGCCAGGGCCGTGCTGGAGCGATACATCGGCTGGTTCGGCGCCGGCAATGTCGTCGTCGAACTCCAGCAGAACTTCGTCCATGGCGATACGAAACGGATCGAGCGCCTTGTCCAGCTTGCCGGTGACACAGGTGTGCGATACGTCGCCACGGGTAACGTGCACTATCACCATCCGGATCGGCAGCGTCTGCAGGATGTGCTGGTCGCGATCAGGCATCGAACGACGCTCGATGGTTGCCATCGCGAGCGCCGCCCAAATGCGGAGTTCTACCTGCGTCCTCCTGGAGAGATGGAGCGCATCTTCGCGCGGTATCCGGAGGCGATCCGCACGACGGAGCTGATTGCCGAACGATGCCGTCAGTTCGATCTCACCCGCGACCTTGGCTACACCTTTCCCGACCAGCATCAGGATGACGGGGAGTCGCAGGACGACTACCTGGCCCGGGTCAGCTGGGAAGCCTTCGCCGATCGCTACCCGGACAACAACGAGGGGGCCCGTGTCCAGCTTGCGGAGGAGCTCCGCCTGATCGCCAGGCTCAACCTCTCCGGCTTCTTCCTGATCTACCGCAACCTGCTCGAGCTCAGCAAGACCGTCGCGACCGAGCTGCGCGGCAAGGCTCGTACGGGGTCACGCAGCTTCCTTCCCCCGGGACGAGGGCGTGGCTCGGCCGTCAGCTCGATCGTCTGTTACCTGATCGGGCTGTCACCGGTCGACCCGCTCAAGCACAATCTGTACGTCGGGCGCTTCCTCAATGAGGACCTGCCATCGATCCCCGACATCGACCTCGACTTTCCCCGGGAGATCAGGGAGCGCCTGATCGAGCGGGTCTACGATGTCTACGGGTCGGATCATGCGGCGCTCGTCTGTGCCTTTTCCACCTACCGCCTGCGCAGCGCCGTCCGCGATGTCGGCAAGGCGCTTGGCCTTCCACTCGCCGATCTGGACCGCATCGCCAAGCTCAGCGAGCCACGATCCGCCCCCGCTCTCGATCAGGAACTCGACCGCCTGCCGGAATACGCATCGCGCAAGCATGCTCCTCCCTGGTCGTTCCTGCTCGAGCTCTCGAAGCAGCTCGAGCACTTCCCGCGGCATGTCACCCAGCACGTCGGCGGCATGATCATCTCGGCGACCCCGCTCAACGAGATCGTCCCGATCCAGCCGGCCTCGATGGACGGGCGCTACATCTGCCAGTGGGACAAGGATTCCTGCGAGGACGCGCAATTCATCAAGATCGACTTTCTCGCCCTCGGCATGCTCTCCCTGGTAGAAGAATGCCTGGACCTGATCGACGACGCGGGCAAGGGCCCGGTCAACCTGAGCCGCATCGACTTTGAGGACCCGTCCGTCTACGCGATGATCCAGGAAGGTGACACGGTTGGGGTCTTCCAGGTCGAGAGCCGTGCCCAGATCCAGATGCTGAGGCGCACCAGGCCGCAGAACCTGGAGGACATCGTGGTCCAGGTCGCGATCGTCCGGCCCGGACCAATTGTCGGTGGTGCGGTCACACCGTACGTAGCTCGCCGCGAGAACCCCGAGTATGTGCCCGAATACGACCATCCCTGTCTTGTCGACATCCTCCGGGAAACCCTCGGCGTGATTCTCTATCAGGAACAGGTGATCCAGGTCGCGGAGGCGCTGGCCGGGTTCCGGGCCGGGCAGGCGGACCAGTTGCGCCGGGCGATGACCCGGAAACGATCGGCGGAAGCGATGGCGAGCCTGCACGACCAGTTCATCGAGGGGGCACGGCGCAAGGGTGTCGAGGCCAACGTAGCCGAGACTGTCTTCACCAAGCTCTCCGGGTTCGCGGAGTATGGATTCCCCAAAAGCCACGCCGCAGCCTTTGGCTTGCTGGCCTACCAGTCGTGCTGGCTGAAGCACCACTTCCCGGCCGAGTTCCTCTGTGCCTTGCTCAACAACCAGCCGATGGGGTTCTACGCACCTCACGTGCTGATCAATGACGCCAAACGGTCGGGAGTGCGCGTCCTGCGTCCCGACATCAACGAGAGCAAGGTCGAATGCACGGTCGAGTCCAACTCGCGAGCCGTCCGGATCGGGCTGTCGTTCGTGAAGGGACTCCACGAGGAGGTGGCGGAGCGCATCACCGGGGAGCGATCGCACAATGGGGCATTTCTCTCGCTTGCCGATCTGATCCGCCGGGTTGCCCTCCGGCCCGATGCAGTCCAGAACCTGATCGCGTCCGGCGCGTGTGACGGGTTCGGGCTGCAACGCCGTGAGATGCTCTGGCAGATCGGCCTGTTCATCGCGCCGCGTGGATTCACCGACCGGAAAACGCGTCACATCGTGGGCAAGCAGCTTCCGCTGGTGCTCCCGACCGAGCAGGATCACGTCGAGCTGCCCGCAACCACCTCATGGGAGCGGATGGCGGACGAGTACCGCACGCTCGGGCTGTCGACCCGCTTCCATCCGATGTATCTCCTGCGGTCCCGCCTTGCCGACCACCTGCTCTCGACGCGGGAGCTTGGAGAGCTCCCGGACGGCTACCGGATCCGGATCCCGGGACTGATCGTCTGTCGCCAGCGCCCCGGCACCGCCAAGGGGATCACCTTTCTCCTGCTCGAAGACGAGTTCGGGCTCGTCAACGTCGTGGTTTACCCGGATCTCTACGAGCGGCAACGCCTGGAAGTTCGCTCCACACCGATGCTCATCATCGATGGACAGCTGCAGCGCTCCCACAACAACATCAATGTCGTCGCGGAACGCCTGCACCCGATCGAGAACATGTCCTTCGCCAGCCCGGAGGCGCGCCAGGGGTGGGATGTCCCCCCGACGCAGCAAGCCGACCCCAGGCGCATCCAGCTTGTTCGCCTCACCGATCCCGTCGATCCCCGCGAGGGTCCGCAAACGGGGGCGGACATCCGGGCGATCACGCCCGTGTCCCACAATTATCGATAGCGTATCGATAGTGAAGGATCAGCCGGGGCCCGGCAGAGTGAGGCGCAGGCCGGTCCGCGACACCTGGACGAACCACCCGGACCCGATCTCGACCCGCCGCTCACGCCCCTTCCCTTCAGCCACCCGAAGGATCTCCTCGATCCGGTTCGATGAGATCTCCACGCCGCGTGCACGGCGACGGCACCAGTGCAGAACCACTCGCCGCCGCACCGCCAGCGGAAGATCTCCCAGCACTTCCACCGGCAAGATCTCCGGATCGCCGGCATCGTCGAGTGCGAGCGATGCCTGCCGATCCAGCTCGTCACTGTCCTCTCCCGCCAGGC
>DASYVY010000481.1:0-3873 GCA_035936535.1 Thermomicrobiales bacterium
GAGCGGATCAGCCGGAGGATCACGCGGACACCGATCACCGCGTAGAAGAGGCTGATGAAGATGAACGGGCTGAAGCTCATGAATGGTCCTGGCTGGAGCGTGGAGTCGATTGAGGGCCGGTTTCGACCGACGATGCTGACGTTGCTGACGTGATTCAGGGCAGCCCGGCGCGCGACAGGGCCCGGCCCGGTACCAATCCATGATACGTGGAACGCGGAATCCGTTTGGGCCACCGCCGGTCCCTGGATCGAAGGGTGGCCGGTAACGTCGGCATCCTGACCGGCCGGACGGGCTCGTGAGGTTGCGATTCCGGAAGGTCAGGCCGATCCATGACAGGCAGCGGTGCCCGGGTTGACGGTTCCCGGCTGCGTCAAACGGATGTATCGGCGTGCGAAGCTTCCCATGTCGTTCTCACAGGCGTTCGGCGACCGATTGCTGGGGCACCGGAAGCGGCCGCCCACGCTGGAACCAGGCGATGCTGGCGGCCGCGAGTGCGGTGATGAGGCCACCGAGCCCCACCGCCACCTGCACTCCGAATCGGTCGGCGATAAGTCCGGAGACAAGGGCGCCGAAGGGAATCGAACCGGCGAAGATCGTCATGTATACCGCCATTACCCGGCCCCGAACGGCATCGGTCGCGGCGGTCTGCACGGTTGTGTTCGCCATCGCCATCGCGTTGCTCGAGGAGAAGCCTGCGATCGCCAGCCCCAGCATGCCTATCCCGACCGGCAAGGAGATCGACGCGGCCCAGGCGAGCGCGATCTCCGACACTCCGAGCGCGATTGCAAACCCCAGCATGCGGAGCCGGCTGGGGGCCCTGCCGAACAGGGCCAGCGACAGCGCGCCGATCAGGGAACCAGCGCCCATGGCCGAGAACAGGAGTCCATAGGTCGTCGCGCCGGAGCCAAAGGAGTCGGATGCCAGCATGGGAATCCAGACGTTGAAATTCATGCCGAACGTCCCGACGAAACCGACGAGGACGATGGTGCGGAGGATGGTCGGAGACTCCCGGACGTAGGCGAGTCCTTCGCGGAGCCTCGATCCCGCCGACCCCGCCATCTCGCGCGCAACAGGCTTCATCCGCATCATTAGCAAGCCGGCGATCACGGCGCTGTAGGAGACGGCATTGATGCCGAAGCAGGCGGCGGGTCCGAAGATCGCGAGAACCGCTCCCGCAATCGCCGGTCCGATCAACCGTCCCGTATTGAACAACGTCGAATTCAGCGCGATCGCGTTCATCAACGTTCCCCTGTCGACCAGCTCCGAGACAAAGGCCTGGCGGGTCGGCATGTCGAATGCATTGGTGATCCCGAACAGGAAGGCGACGGTATAAACGTGCCAAAGCGCGATCCGGTCGGTCGCCACCAGAAGCGTCAGGATCACTGCGAGCAGGGCAAAGGTCGACTGGGTAGTGATCAGGATGCGTCGCTTCGGCACGCGATCGCTCACGACGCCGGCGGGGATCCCGAACAGCAGGACCGGCGCGAACTGGAACACATTGACGAGTCCAAGCTGGAAGGGTGACGCCCCGAGAAGGGCGTAGACGAGGTAGGACTGGGCGAGGGATTGCATCCAGGTGCCGGTGACGGACACGAGCTGTCCGGACCAAAACAGCCGGTAGTTCCGGTACCTGAATGCGGAGAAACCGCGCCTTCCGCCTTGGCCCGGGGCGTCTGTCGACGCGGTGGAACTGGAGGCATCGCTGGAAGCTGGGCTGGAGGAAACGGCGGAGCGAGCCATGGGACCTTCGATACGAACGGACGATGAGCGGGATGCCAGGAAAGTCGCTCGTGGACCCGAGCGCTGACCTGGCCAAACCGGGAAACCTCGCACTGGGACGGCCCGGTCAGTGATCGCACGAACCGGGCGGGCTGTCAATCGCCACAGGGCGAGCCTGCCGGTTATTGAGGGGCCGGTGGGTCTAGCCGTCGCGGGATTCCTGTGATGCGCCCGCCTCATGCGGGTGCCGGAGGAGGAGCACCGGAACGGTCGCCTGGCGGAGGACCTCCTCGGCAACGCTGCCGAAAAACCAGCGACGAACCCCGGTCCGGCCATGGGAGGCCATCACGATCAGGTCGTTGGGCTCCGCCGACGCCACGATCGAGGATGCCACAGGTCCATGCACCACGGCTCCGGTGACGTCCAGGCCCTCACCCTTCAACGCCGCTACCTGCTGATCCATGAACGCAGTAGCGTCCTGCTCCTCTTCCACGACCAGCTCGGTAACGGCACTGGAATCAAACGCCAGGCCGGTGGCGCCGATCCGGTTGAGTACGTGGGCGTCGACAACGCGGACAAGGAGGATCGGGACAGCGAGCCGTTGAGCCAGCTCGCGGGCATGCACGAGGGCCTGTGCCGCCAGGTCCGAGCCATCAAGCGGAACGATGATCCTTCGGTACACGGAATGCCTCCTCATCATCGGTGGTAGGGTGGCGCCGCTCACGCCATTGTCCCATCGGAGGGCAACCCGGCGGGGGCTCCCTGGCCCGCCTGCGAACCGGGGAGCCCCGCTTGGCCGCTTAGGGGATTACTCGGGATCAGGGACGACCCCTTCCTCGACGGTGATGACGAGATAGGCGGGAGACCCGCTCTCGGTGCTGGCAATGGCGACCACCTGGCCGGGAGTGCCCTCGAGGACAAAAGAAATGGTGCCATCGGCGGAGACGACGCCGGTGACATCGATCACGGTCCTCCCTCCTGGCTCGATCCAGCCGATCCAGGGACCGTCCTCGCCGCCAGCGTTGGCGACATCGTTCCAGCTGGCAGTGGTTTCGTCGAACCAGACCCCTTCGATCACTCGAAGCTGGCCCCCTTCTCCGCCACTCTCTCCCGAGCCGGTGATCACGAGCCGGGCATCGACCACCGTGCCCGCGCCCACGCCCTCGATCGGGAATGTCAGCACGACGAGCGCTCCGGCCTCACCTCCAGCTGACAGGTTCAGCACCGCATCCGGAGACTGGAGCGCGAGAGGATCCGCTTCGGCAACGCTGGTGTCCCCGGCTGCCAGAACCACGATCTCGCGACTGAAGGTTTCCTCGCTGGCGGTCGGCTCGGGTGTGAGCGTTTCGTCCGGAGCCTCACCCGATTGGTCCGGGAGATCCTCGGTCGCGCCAGGCGTCTCCATCTCGCCCGTCTCATTCTCCGGTGTCGGGTCCTGGTCGCTCCCTGGCTCCAGCAGCACCTCCGTGCCCACCGGCTCGGTTGGCTCGACCGGTTCGGTCGGTTGCGCCGGGAGAGTGTCGGAAACGAGCTCGGCGAAGACAAACCCGGTCTGACCGTTACAGGCGACCTGTTGCCAGCCATCCACTGGCTCGCCGATGGTGACGACCAGCGAGCCCTCCTCAAGGAGCGGGCTGATGATCTCCTGATCTGCCCCTGGGGCCACCCGGCAGTTAGCGCCCTCCGCACCCGTCACGATATAGCCCTCGCCGGTGACCGGACTCTCTGCAGGCGGGAGCTCCGTTGCGGTCTCGCCCGTCTCGGTCGGAACTAGGGTCGCTGTCGGCGTGGGGTCCGGTGCAACCGGGGACGGCGTTTCGGGAGGAAGCGTCGCGGTCGGCTCGATCGTGGGGGACGGGGACGGGGTTGGCACAGCGGTGACCGGGGTTTCGTCCACGGGTGGTGACGCCACCAGTTCGGGAGTCGTCGCCACGCCCTCCCGCCCGTCGGGAAGAGGCGTTCCCGCCTGCCCATCGGCCTGCCGGCTGGTGGGTTCGGAGCGCGGAGGCAGAGCGGTCGGGGTCGGCGTCGTTAGGACCGACGTGCGGATAGCCGCAACTTCCGTCTTGCCCCGGGCCGGCATGGCCTCGGTTGGCACGGCCTGGGCTGCGACGAACGTCGCCGTTGGACCCCAGACCTCGACTTCCGCGACAT
>DASYVY010000482.1:0-1582 GCA_035936535.1 Thermomicrobiales bacterium
CCGTCAGGAGAAGTTCACCATCCCAATGGGACTCTACAACCTCCAATTGGCAGCCGAGTACTCGGCACAGTGGGTGCCGCTATTCGCGGGCATGCTGATCAGCGTGCTTCCAGTGCTCGTCCTCTACCTGCTCCTATCCGAGCAGATCACGAGGGGCTTGACCGCAGGCGCTTTAAAGGGATGAGGGAGTGATGGACGTGCCGGCAGATTCACCACCAAGGCTGGCGGGTCAGCATTCGGGGTGATATGGGAGCACTCGAGAGACGCCTTGAAGTGGACCCTCGAGGATTGAATAGGGGCAACGCATGATCATCGACGTGCACACGCACACGCCACGATACAGGGAAGCGCCATCGGCGGAGAACGCCTCCCTCAACGCGATGTGGCGACCGGATCAGGCGCGGTCGACCGCCCATACCTGGGACGACCATATCGCGGCGTTAGCCCCTGTCGACCGGGCGATCGTCTTCAACATCGCCTCCGATCCCCGTCAAGGGAGTCCCGACGACGGCAACCTGATCTACCCCGGACGACGGGCCAATGACGACACGGCCGCCTTCGTCCGCGCCCATCCCGAGAAGTTCATCGGCTTCCTGACCGTCCACCCACACGATCCGGCTGTCCTCGATGAGATCGAGCGGGCGACCGGCGACCTCGGCCTGCGCGGGATCAAGCTCGGCCCGAACTACCAGAACTTCGACCCGCTTGGCGAGGGGGCCTTCACCGTCTACCGCCGCGCCGAGGAGCTGCGCCTCCCCATCCTCTTCCACCAGGGGACGTCGCCGGTCCGCTTCGCCGATCTCGACTACGCCCATCCCCGGCATATCGACCGGGTCGCGACCGCCTTCCCGGAGTTGCGGATGATCCTGGCGCATATGGGCCACCCCTGGCAGGTAGACTGCATCGCGGTCATCCGCAAGCATCCCAACGTCTACGCTGATATCTCCGCCCAGTTCTACCGGCCATGGTCCTACTACAACGCCTTCCGCCTCGCCACCGAGTGGGACGTCCTGCCCAAGCTTCTCTTCGGCTCTGACTACCCGATCGCCACGCCCCAGGAGACGATGGACGCGCTCGGGCGGGTCAATGACATCACCGCGGGATCCAAGCTGCCGCGCGTGCCGGAGGAAGCGCTGGAGCAGATCGTCCACCGGGACAGCCTGGCACTGCTCGGCTTGGAGTAAGGCGATCGTCCGTCAAGAGGAGGGAGAGGCGGTATGCTCATCGGGTACGTCAGCGACGAACGCTTCGTGGCCCTCGCCGATGTCTTGGTGGAGTTCGAGCGGGACGGGCGCTGCGCGGCCGTCGTCCGGTCCACGCCACGCGGCGGCGTTGGGGACGGGATGCCCGGCCGCCGGTCGACCAATCACCGGTGCTCGCTTGCCACCACAATGGCCGTTCCTCCGGAATCCTCCGGCCATCCGCCACACGACCGAGGTGAAGCGATGACAGCTGACATGTTGCTCCAAGAGCTCACCCGGGAGGAGACGAGGGCCATCGCGCAGGAAGCGGTGGCGGTGTTCCCCGTCGGAGCGACCGAACAGCACGGCCCGCACCTGCCGGTCGGCACCGACGCGTTCGC
>DASYVY010000483.1:0-1527 GCA_035936535.1 Thermomicrobiales bacterium
CCCCAGGTAATGGTGCGCCTTTGTCGACCATGGTGCGTGTCGAGCGGGCATCGCCCTCCGCCGTCTACCGGCCGCGAGAGCAGAATCCTCAACCGTTGCCCGATCCGGCCCAGACAGTGTTGTTGACCCACGCCTTGACGGGGTTCCGGGTGCGCCTGCCCAGCGCAGCCTGCCTGGAGATACGGCCAGTCGACATGCCGCTCGTCGTCAGCGATCGGTACCAGCGCGCGAATCACGCCTGTCACACCGCGTCCGGATGCTCATGGATGTAGGTAGAGAGCGAGTCACGGCGGCGGGTGATCCGGGCCATGTCACCGGTGTCCAGGGCGCGGACCAGCCCGAATACCTGGTCGTGGCCCGTGTAGAACAGGCGCCGGCTGTCGAAGCCCGGATCGACCGGATGGTGGTAGTGGGTGTAGACCTCATCGATGAATGCGGGCCCGTAATACTCGAACGCCTTGAAGTCCCCGGCAGGATCGGCAATCCGCCAACTGAAGTCGACGACGCCGGAAATCTTGTGGGTCACGGGGTCTACGATGATGTGGTAGGGGAACATGTCGTTGTGGCGAATGACGAGCGGCAGCGGAGCCTTCCTGGCCTGGGCGATGAAGCGCTCGAACAAGCGCTCGATCCATGCCCGTTCCTTCAGGGGAAGCAGCGGCCAAAGGGTGCGGCGAACCCTGGGGTAGGCGTTCGGGTTGCTCTCCATGTAGTCCCAGAAGTCGGACGGATCCATCTCGTCCATGCCGCGCTCCCGGGCGGGGCCGAGCGGCAGTCCGTGAAGGGCGCTGAGAAAGGCACCCATGTGACGAGCAACCGTGAGCAGTTTCTCCGTGCTGAACGTTGCGGCGACTTCGGGCATAAACGGGACGCCCGGGAGATATCGTGTCCGCTCGAACCAGAGGTCGAACTCGCGGTCATGGTGAATCTCGCAGGTCGGAAGGCTGAATGGCACGGTGCCAGTCGCGACAAGCCACTCGATGGCATCCCCACGAACAGCGGAGATCGTCCGGGGGATCTGGGGAAACCGGAAGACCACCGACGTATCAACGACGGAGATGTAGTGCTCGCCGCCGGCATCGTGCATCATCTGGTCCAGGGCAATGCCGGGATAGTGTTTGCGGATGATCGCGAGATGCACGTCGCGGGGGGCGTCGATCACGATCGGACCTCATGGTCGTACTGGTGGATCCAACCTGCATTGACCTGATTGTGCCTAACAGCGCGACAACACGACAACGCGACAGCGCCAGAGTGGCGAATCCCGCAATTGCCTACACCGCTGCCGACACGGACGCCGGGAGGAAACCTCGCTAACCAACATATGCGTGGCGTGCCGGAATCGACCATGACAGCTGGCCTCAAAATCTGACCCTCCTTTGGGGGCCGGTCCTGAAAAGCACCTAACTGTCCGAAACTCTGCGCCCCGGATGCCGGCAGGGGTCATCCCCGTGTGTTCGCAGGCGACGTGGCGGAGCGGCGGGCGACGACCGTGACCTCGTTGCGGTTGTGGTGCAACTGACGGGC
>DASYVY010000484.1:0-8572 GCA_035936535.1 Thermomicrobiales bacterium
GCTTGGAGGTTCCTCGCCGTGGACCAGACCTCGTAGAGCCACCGGAGCTGTTCCTCGCGAGAACACCCAAGGTGGACCTCAGTAGCGGCCAGTGGGAGGCCATAGCGTTCATGCGCGGCTCTCAACAGCCGTTCCCATCCACCAGGTCCGTCGACGCACGCACGCACCGCTTCGATGTCAGCATAAACCTGCTCTCCGTTTCCGCCATGGGACGACTCGGGATAGCGCTCTAGTCGCTCGTCAAGCAGTCGCTCGCTGGTCACATAGTGGTTGATGCCAACGATGCCGGGCGGGCACGGCACGTCGGCGAGCGATCTCAAATCTGCCTCCGCTATCCCCATATCGATCAATCGTTGCCACATTGCATGCCCCGGCGTCACACGACCGGTCAGGAGATCAAGCGAGAGCCAGCGCCTCTCATTCTCGTAGTCGGCCTGGTGGGCGAGCACGGGCCGGGCGAACACTTCCCCGAGGTCTTCGGTCTGGATCAGCCGCGCGGCAGGGTTCACCTCCCGGATCGCCCGCATCGCCGCGGCCACGCCTTTGCACTGGATCAACACTGCCCGGAAGAACGCGCCCTCGTCACGATGATGTGGATACCAGTGACCATAGAGAGCGCTGAACCGGGCAGTTGTCAGTGGTTCGTTGACCGGGGTGTATTCCGTAATCCATGGATAGCGCTCCGCCACCGCGCCAGCATATCGGGCGAGCAGCGCCGGAAATTCCGGGTCCAGCAGGTCGGTCCCCTTAGGACCGCTCCCGTGGTGGACGAGACCGACGATCGGCCGGATGCCAAGTTCGCGCAGTCGCGCGAGGCGGCTGTCCGACCAGGACCAGTCGGCAGACGTGGGATCCTCCGGTGCTGTTCGTTCCCAGAGCACGGGATAGCGAATAGCGGTGATGCCAAGTTCCGCAAATTGGTCAAGGTCTTCGATCCGGCGGGCGTGACCGCTCAACTCCATCTGGTCGAGGAAGCGGTCTCCCACCCGATTCACGGTGCATTCCAGACCACCCCACATCTCTAGGGGAGGGAGTCGATCGAGAGTCCCTGGCACTGTGTTCTCCTGATGACGGGGTACAAGGTGTAATCAAAACTTATAGCCTCACAGTGCATGATTGTGACCACGTGCCGACGTGCCCCAAACGTCAGGTGGCATGACTCCTGCATTGCCACAGTACAGTACTGGTTGATTCCCGTGCCGGAGACGCAGCCGGGTCGATTCCTGCCAGTCATCTTCGCATACCAACACAGCGTGGTTAGTGGAAAGAGCCGGCTCCCAAGGGGTGCCGGACGTTCTGCGGTTCATGGCCCGACGTCCTAGAGGGCAGAAGGGAACCACGGCACCAACCGCCGACACACCATTCGGCGGGTATTCAGCCGCGCCGATGGGCGAAAGGACTCAGCACCATGGTCATGGTGAGCAAGCGAAACGAGGAGCACCGTGGTGCAAGAGACCAGAGCCTGCGGGACTGCGCGTCCGGGCTCATCGTGTTCTCGCATCTGCGATGGGGCGGCGTGTTCCAGCGTCCCCAGCACCTGCTTACGCGGTTCGCCCGGGACGTTCCGGTGACGGTTGTCGAGGAGCCAATGTTCCTCCTCACGGAGGGCGCGGAGAGCTACCTCCAGGTGGTCGACGACGAAGGTATCACGGTGCTGACGCCGATGCTGCCGATCGCTCCCGACCAGGATATGGGGTTCAGCGAGGACTCCATTCTGGAGATACGGAGATTGATCGCTCCCAATCTCGAAGCGTTTGTGCGAGATAACGCCGAACGCGCCGGGGAGCCGGAGGCGGGGCCAATCGTCTGGTACTACACCCCAATGGCACTCGGGGCCTTGCCCACGTCGATCGAACCGTCCCTGATCGTGTTCGACGCAATGGACGATCTCGCCAGCTTTCGCAATGCACCGCAGGCTTTGCGGGACAAGGAAGTGGCGATGTTCCGCAATGCCGACCTGGTGTTCGCTGGGGGTCCCTCACTTTACGAGGCAAGACGAGACCGGCATCCGTCTGTCCACTGTTTCCCGTCCGGGGTCGAGGCCGGGCACTTCGCCCGTGCGGCCGGCGGGCTCGCCCCGCCAGATGAGATTGCTCGCCTCCCGCACCCTGTGCTGGGGTTCTACGGTGTGCTTGACGAGCGGATCGACTTCGATCTGCTCGCCGCCGTGGCTGACGCTCGGCCGGAGTGGAGCTTGGCGCTTGTCGGCCCTCTCGCCAAGATCGAAGCGACGGAACTCCCCCGTCGCCCGAACATTGCCTACTTCGGCCAGCAGCGGTATGCCGATCTCCCTTCCTTTTTGGCAGGGTTCGACGTCGCAATGCTGCCGTTCGCCATCAACGAGGCGACACGCTCGATCTCGCCGACCAAAACGCTCGAATACCTCGCCGCCGAAAAACATGTTGTCTCAACGCCAATCGCCGATGTCATCAGTCTCTACGGAGATGTGGTCCGGGTAGTCAACGACGCACCGGCGTTCGTGGCGGCGGTGGAGTCGGCGCTCGCCGAGACGCCCGCTGAGCGCGGGCAGCGCATCATTGATGGTCAGCGGCACCTCCTTGCGTACGACTGGGACGCGATCGCCCAAGGCATGGCGACGCAGATGGTCCAGCGTTTGGCTGCTCGGAGCGGTATATCGTAAAGGCATTCGCGCCGCCCGGCGGAACAGATGGGGAATCACCATGTTTGACTTCATGATCGTCGGAGCCGGTTTCGCCGGTAGTGTTCTGGCCGAGCGGCTTGCGACACAGGATGGCCTCAAGGTACTTGTGGTCGAGAAGCGGCCGCATATCGCCGGCAACGCGTATGATCACTACGATGATGCAGGGATTCTCGTCCACAAGTACGGACCGCACATTTTCCACTGCAATTCACCCGAAATCTATGGATACCTCTCTCAGTTCACCGAGTGGCGTCCCTACGAGCACCGCGTGCTCGCCAGCGTCGACGGGCAGCTCGTACCGATCCCGATCAATCTCGATACGATCAATCGTCTCTATGGCCTGAATCTGACATCGTTCGAGCTTGAAGAGTTTCTCTCGTCGGTGGCCGAGCCGATGGAACGGGTGGAGACGGCCGAGGACGCCGTGGTCAGCAAGGTCGGCCGCGACCTGTACAAGAAGTTCTTCCGCGGCTACACGCGCAAGCAGTGGGGAGTGGAGCCAACCGAGCTGGACGCCTCTGTCACCGCCCGCATCCCGACCCGGACCAACCGCGACGATCGCTATTTCACCGATACGTACCAGGTCATGCCACGGCACGGGTACACACGGATGTTCGAGCGGATGCTGAACCATCCCAATATCCATGTGATGCTCAATACGGATTACCGGGAGGTTTTGCCGTTCATCCCGTACCGGGAGATGATCTACACCGGTCCGATCGACGCTTTCTTCCGCGAGCGATTCGGCAAGCTTCCGTACCGATCGCTTGAGTTCGGCTTCGAAACGCTGGATACCCCCAATTACCAGCCAGTGGGTACGGTCAATTATCCCAACGACTACGAGTACACTCGTGTCACCGAATTCAAGCATCTGACTGGCCAGACGCACGCACAGACAACAGTCGTGCGGGAGTATCCGAGGGCGGATGGGGACCCGTACTATCCCATTCCCAACCCGGAAAACGCCGAGCGGTACAAACGCTACCGGGCCCTGGCGGAATCGACTCCGAACGTCCATTTCGCGGGTCGCCTTGCGACGTATCAGTACTACAACATGGATCAGGTGGTGGCACAGGCCCTCGCGCTGCATCGCCGCCTTCAGGGGCGGAAGCGAATCGACATCGGCGGCGCGGTCGCAAGCAACGGCAAGGTGCCGGAGTTGGCGGGGTTGAGCAGCGGAAAGCATTCCGAGCCAGTTGTCCGCTCCTGACCTGCGATGTTTCGGGGGCAGGCTCACCGCCCAGAGCGGCATGCCGGTCAGGACAGCTGTGACTCGTAGAACGAACACGTCTCTCGGGTAAAGCGCTGGTGTGATACCAGTGCGTGCCCGGCCTACCCGCCCGAGGCGAACAGGGCGGCGCTGGTTTCCTCGCGAACCGAGTGGTCGGGATCAGTACGCAGCGAGCGTTCGAGCGACGCGCGAGCGGCACGACCCCCGATCCGGCCGAGCGCCCAGGCGGCATGGCCACGGACCAGCGGCTCATCGTGATGCGCGAGCGCGCCCGCGAGCACCGGGGAATCCTCCGCCGAGCCGATGTTGCCGAGCGCCACGGCGGCATTGCGGGCGAGTCCGCGGCGCTTTGTGCGAGGCACGGGCGTGCCATGATAGGTAGCGGCGAACTCCTCCTGCGTCATGGTCAGGAGCCAGTGAAGCGACGGGTAGGCATTATTCAGCGATCGGGGCTGGAGGTCGGCATCGTCGCTGACGGCTGCCGCGCCGGTGTACGGGCAGACTTCCTGGCAGACATCGCAGCCGTACACCCAGTCCCCCATCTTCGGTCGAAGCTCGAACGGAATCGTCTCGCGAAGCTCGATCGTGAGGTAGGAAATGCAGGACGGCGCATGCACGGTGTACGGCGCCACGATCGCCCCGGTAGGACACTGATCCAGGCAGATGGTGCATCGCCCACAGTTGCGCGCGAGCGGCGCATCGGAGACCAGGTCAAGGTCCAGCACTATCTCCCCGAGCAGCACCCAGGAGCCGTGACCGGGAACGATCAGGCAGGAGTGCTTACCGTACCATCCCAGACCCGCCCGCGCCGCAACGGCGCGCTCGACGATCCGGGCGGTATCCACCAGTAGCCTGGCCTCGACCCGATGGCCGAGGTCCTCCTCGATCGTGGCATGCAATGCCTTGAGGCGGCGCTTGATGACGCGATGGTAGTCCTTGCCCCATGCGTAACGGGAGATCCGGCCCCGAACGACCCCGTCATCCGGCTTGTCGGTTGGTCCTGGCCAGTAGGTCAGGGCAACGGACAGGATCGATTGGGCGGTCGGCTGGAGATTGCGGACGTCACTTGAGAAGCGTCCGCGTTCCTTGGTGAACCAGTCCATCCCGGCCATGTGACCGGCATCAATGTGGCGGTCGAGGTGTTCGGCGACCTCGGTGAAGGGATCGGCCGATGTTACGGCGGTCACGCTCAACCCGTGATGCCGAGCAAGCAATTTGATTCGCGCCGTGAGTTGTTCGCGAGCGCTGGTCGGTTTGGACAGTGGGATGAGCGGCTCGAGCGGCGGGGGGTTCATGGTGAAAGTATACGGCTATGTCCCGGGCGGATGGGAACCCCGGGAACGGTGGATGAACGCAGCGGAGGCAAGCCGGGCGACCTCGGGGTATGGCTGCCGGTGCGCCATGCCAATCGCCAGCGTGGCAACGAACGCGGCCCACGGCACGCCGCTTCCATCCCCCCTGAGCACGTCAGCCGGCGCGACGGTGATGATGTCCTTGAGCGTTTCCGCAAGGGTTGCCGAGCCGTCATCCGCCCAGCTTACGATCGCGCGGCTGTTTGCTCCGTGCATCTTTGCATGAAGGGACCGGATGATGGGCGTGTCATCGTGGGTGCCGGTGGGAAGGTCGCTACCATGACCCCACGCTTCGAAATCACGCTCGCTCCCGGTGATGGTGTCGAACCGGAGAAGATCCTCGACGCGTTCACGCAGAGGTGCCCCGTCCTCGAAATGGAGGAGCGTCAGGATCTGGACATCGGGGCGCGTGTGCACGGGGAGATCCGACAGAAAGCGGCGCAAGCGGACATCGCGTGATGCCAGGACAACCACGTCGTGGTTGAAGATCTCCGCGATGTCGATCGGGTCACCCATCCTCAGTTCAGCGCGGATGGGTCCCTCACCCGGAAGGTCAGCCTGTTTCCGCTTCGTCAGCCAGGTGCGAACGCCGTGGGATCCGAGGCGGGACTCGATCTGGTCCAACGCTTGCGCGTCCGTGGCAACGGAACGGAAGCCAACATCGACCGGCCCGGTACGGGCTAGCTCGATCGCGACCGCACCGGCGTCGGACAAGTCGTCTCCTGTCAGCGACGTATCACCGATTACCGCGATCCGGAGGCGCTTCATCCGTGGCCCGGGGCGGGCGTCGGCCGCGAGACGTTATCGGAGGCGTGTTGGCCAGAAGGACCACATTGCGACACGGCACTGGCGGGCGACATGGACGTAAAAGACATAATAGACAGACCCTTCATTGGCAGAGCGGCCGTGGAACTTCCCTCGAATCACGGAACCCGCTCAAGGCACTGGCGTTCCCCGCATCTCCATGATGGGCCGCCAAGCGCGCTGGTGGCCTAAGCGTCGCCGACAAGCGGCAGGCTCGACGATGATCGCACAGGTTGCGAAAGGCGATCCAGCAGCCTGCAGGCAGCGCCAGGTGACAATGCCTTCGCGGCGCGATGATGACAGGCCCAACTGTCCGGTACGTTCTGCTCGTATCTGGAGTAAGATGGGATGTGGCGCTCGATGATGCCTGCCGGACACTGGACCACCGTTTTCCGAAAGCGGCTTTTGCAGTCACGATTCCGGTGGAACCGGCGTCTCCTTCCGCTCACGTCACATCGTCAGGAACCATTGATGCCCACGCGCCACCCCGCCGCTCCTGCGCAGCCAACATCTGGATCGATCCTCGGACAATGGATTCGCAAGACCCGGGCTGATCAAGGAATCAGCCAGCGGGCGCTTGCCGATCGCTCCGGGCTGAGCCGGTCCTACGTGTGCGATATCGAACGGGGCCGGGGAGCCCAGCCGAGCGTCACCACGCTCGACAAGCTGGCCGCGGCGCTGGGCCTGTCACGCGCCGACCTGTTACAGGCGTCCGGACTCATCGACCGCGCGGTTACCCCCCGTGAGACCGAAGAGGAGCGACGCATCCTGTCGGTCTATCGCGACCTGAGCGATTCCGGCCGCGTCAGCGTGATGCGGTTCGCCCGGTTCGTCCATGCCGATGAGCACCACTGGATCCAGCCGAATCTGATTGGCCATGATCGGGATGAGGACGACGTGGAGGGTGAGGACGTCCTGGCCCGGATGCGCTCGCTGACGAGACCGTTGTTCGAAAGCGAGCCGTAGCTCAACGGTCGAGAACCGGGCACGCGGGTGCCACGGTGTGGGGGACACGCAAAATCACCGGCACGGGAACTCCCGTGCCGGTGATTGTCTTCTCAGCCGGGTTTGCGGACTACTGGGCAGTCACTTGGACGGACTCGTCGTCCGTCTCCTCGACACCGTCGGTCTCACCGGCCGTGGCACCGGTTTGCTGACGTGCCTCGATGCGCCGCTGGCGCTTGGACTTGCGGCCCGCGTTGGCGGCGGCCGCTTCCTGACGCCGGGTGAAGCGCTCGACCTGACCCGCCGTATCGACGATCCGCTGCTCGCCGGTATAGAACGGGTGACAAACGCTGCAGAGGTCGGTGCGAAGCTGCGGCCGGGTGGAACGGGTCGTGAACGTGTTGCCGCAGGAACAGGTCACCGTGGCATCGACGTAATTGGGGTGGATTGCAGCCTTCATGAAATGGGATCTCCGTACGCGGCAAACGAACGTGATGGTTAGTCTGCCGGGGTTGTCACTGTCTCCGGGGTGAGCAGCTCGTTGCCGCCACCGACCGGATAGATATCCGAGGGATAGACGCTGATCTTGCGCTTCTGGCGCGAGACCGGCTCGAACCGGACGACACCATCGATCTTGCTGTAGATCGTGTGGTCCTTGCCGATGCCGACATTGTTGCCGACCCAGAACTGTGTGCCGCGCTGACGCACGACGATAGTTCCGGAGCGGACGAACTGACCGTCAGCACGCTTGACGCCAAGACGCTTGGATTCGCTGTCGCGGCCGTTTCGGGAGCTGCCGACGCCTTTTTTGTGAGCCATGACCGAGCCCTCCTCTGCGTGTGGCCATTGCCCGGGAACGGGGAACGGCGGGTGTGTCTGGAATCTAGCCGCTGATCCCGGTGATCGTGAGCTGGGTACGCTCCTGGCGGTGGCCGGTGCGCCGACGATACCGCTTCTTGGCCTTGTACTTGAAGACGATGATCTTCTCGCCACGGTCATGCGCTTCGACTGTCGCCTCGACCCTGGCGCCTTCGACGACCGGTGTACCGATCCGAGTGGAACCATCGCCGCCGATCAGGAGCACCTGATCGATCGTCAGGGCCGATCCCGGTTCGGCATGCAGGCGCTCGACGTTGATCCGATCGCCCACCTTGACGCGGTACTGCTTGCCGCCGGTGGCGATCACCGCGTAGGGAGCGAGCACATCGGATACCGGTTCGGCCGACCGGCGCGAGGCTGCCCTCGTTACCTGAAACGTCCTGGGCGACGTGCCGGCGACAGCGTCCGACCCCGAAGCGGGAACCTCGTCAGGCGTGTCCGGCGTCTGTGTTTCTCTTTCCGAGTCCGTCATCACATGTATCCTGACCGATTGGCTCTGTCGTGGTCCAGGGGCCGCTCGATGTCAGGGTCCCACCGGTCATGGCGGAGAATGTCCCGACTCAGGGGCGTGGTTCCACAGATAGCACACAAAATGGGGCGCACATGGCACCCAGACAGAGAAGTATACCATACGCCTTTGGCAGGCTCTGTCAGGTAGGGCATGCAGGTCTGATCCGGTTGCACCGCTGCTCCGACCTT
>DASYVY010000485.1:0-8331 GCA_035936535.1 Thermomicrobiales bacterium
GTCCTAGGCCGCTAGACGAATGCGCCTCGTACCTCCAGAGAGATTACCATACGTCGCCGGATGCTTGCAGGACCGGTGAACCGTGACACTCGCGGCAGGGGCGCTGCTAATTCGAGGTGTCGATGGGGATCCCTCCGAAGCACCATGTCGACACCTGGGGCTAACGTGTCCACCCCATCGTTCATGTGCCCGTGAACCCACCACATGCGGGTCCGGGATGGAGCACTGGTGAGGGTTGGACCTGCTTTGGTCCTCCCGTCCAGGTTCCTCTCGGCCGATCGTGCCGACTTGGCGATCCCGCGGAATCGTTCCCCCCAGCCGCGGTATTGTACGTGGAGTGGCTGCCGGTGATGTTGCCAGGGCAGGCGCCGGGCAGGCGCTACGAAGCCGGGGGCGGTTCGCCGTTGGTGGGACGCCGTCGGTCCAAATGGCCCACCGACCTCCTAATCCAGGCCGGAGCTGTCTGGACCTGGGGACGCGCAATCGCTACGCTGCGGGCCACCACACGTGTTCAGACCGGCCCCTGCAATTCCTGCAGGGACGGATTTCCTGCAGCACCTCCGTGGGCCCTACGCGGCAGTTTCCACGAATAGCATGCATCTGCCCCTAAACCATCTTGGAGGGATAGAAGGGGCTTCTTCGCTCAATCCGTCCGGGATGGCACATGATCGAATGCGCTGGTTCGACCATGGCGTGATCGCCTGTTGGCGAGAGTGCTCCCTCGATGGCTATTTCCTTGCCCATGAGGCCTGTCGCTACGGCATTAGGCGGCAGGACCATCCACCCGGACTCCAGATCAGACCTGCCCGGTAGCGTTGCCCGTTGGTCCTGTTCAGGGAGCGAGGCGTTCGAGGATCCACCGATCGTTCTCGAGCCGGTATCGCAAACGATCGTGGATGCGATCGGGACGCCCCTGCCAGAATTCGTAGATCCGCGGCGAGACCCGGTACCCGCCCCAGTTTGGCGGGCGCGAGATCGCCTCCTCCCCTTCGCCACGAGCGACAGCCTCGGCTTCCGCCTTCCGCTGCTCAAGCCAGGCACGGTCCGGGATCACGGTGCTTTGCGGAGAGATAACCGCCCCGATCCGATTGCCGATTGGCCGGGACTGGAAGTACGCATCCGACTCTTCGCCGCTGATGCGTGAGGCGGTGCCGGTGATCCGTACCTGGCGCTCGTGAGCGGGCCAGTAGAAGAGCAGGGCGACGGCGGGGTTGCGGGCGATTTCCCGTCCCTTCTGGCTGTCGTAGTTCGTGTAGAAGACCAGGCCGACCTCGTCGGCCCCCTTCAGCAAGACCGTGCGGGAGGACGGCACGCCGTCCTCCCCTACCGTCGAGACGATCATGGCATTGGCCTCGATCGCGCCGGAGTCCCGGGCTTGCTCGAGCCACTCCCGGAACAATGCCGAAGGGACATCAGGCGCACCGCCGTTCTCCAGTGCTCCCAGCGTGTAGGTTTTTCGCATGCCTGGAAGACTGTCCGTCATGGAAGCTGGCAATTCCTTGTTGGATTGACGGTCAGGCCGGGACGTTTGCACCGTCACGCGGCAGGGCCGGACCTCAAGAGACATACACCTGACGTGCCGGGCCCGATCGCGATTGCATCCCTCATCGATAATAGGCGACACTCGACATCATGGTCGAATGACACCATGGCGCGAGCCGTGAGTTCACCGCTGAGAGGATCGCATCGTGGCATCGTCGCTTCCCGGAGTCTCCGGCCTCCCGCTGAATCCGGCCGGTCTGATGCGGCGACTGGGTTCGCTGATGTTGGCTTCCGCGTCCCTCGTCCTGTTGTGCGGAGGTGGATCAGCACAGGAACAAGTTCCCGCTTCACCGGGGTGTCGCCTGGATCCGCTGACATTGCCACTGTTCGGTGCGACGCCAGCGGCGATCATCGCCGCGACTCCGCCAGCCGGCTTGGCGGCCACCGGTGCTGGATCTCCACCCGATCGGTCCGTCATCGAACCGGCAATCGAGGACATCGTTGCCTGCATCAACACCGGTGATCCCATCTTCCAGTATGCAATTTTCACGGACCGGTATCTGGCCGTACGCCTGGCGGATCGAACGTCCACCTACCAGCCAGCGTTCGAGCAGCAACTCGATCAGGGCGTAAACCCGGACGCTCCAAAGTTCACGATCGAATCGATCGGCGACGTGATGGCGCTTGACGACGGCCGCATCAGCGTGGTGGTTTCGCTGTCGGCAGACGGTTTGCAGTACGAGGACCGGTTGATCCTCGCCGATATCGACGGACGGTGGTTGATCGACGATGTAGAGCTTCTCGATCCCGCGACTCCCACACCCGGATCGTAAGCCTTCACATCGCAGACCGGCTACCCGGGTTCCGGCAGGTACGACAGCGGGTAACGGCAGTCAGGAGAGCAACGTCATGGTCACGATGAGGCAAGTGCCGCCGCGAAGCGAGGACGAAGGTATTGGCCTTCGGCCGGATGATCTGGAGATTCTCCAGGAAGTCGAGCGGCGGGTTCTCTGGCTGTCAACACTGATGGTCCACCATGCCAACAACGTCCGTCCGAATCCGGACAAGCCGACCAAGGTCGGCGGGCATCAGGCCAGCTCAGCGTCCGTCGTCACGATCCTGACCGCACTCTATTTCCACTTCCTGCGGGCCGGCGACCGGATCTCGGTCAAGCCCCATGCCTCTCCTGTCTTTCATGCCTGCCAGTACCTGCTCGGAAACCTCGACAGGAAGTACCTCACGACGCTCCGTGAGTTCGGAGGTCTGCAGTCCTACCCATCGCGAACCAAGGATCCTGACCCGGTCGACTTCTCGACCGGATCGGTTGGCCTGGGAGCCGTCGCGCCGGTTTTCGCGGCGCTCGCCAGCAAGTATGCGGAGCTCAAGTTCGGATCCGTCACTTCGAACCGGTTTGTCGCCTTGATGGGTGATGCCGAGCTGGATGAAGGGAACGTGTGGGAGACGGTAGCCGAGGAAGCGATTCAGGGGCTCGGCAACGTGATCTGGATCGTCGATCTCAACCGGCAAAGCCTTGATCGGGTGATTCCCGGGATCAAGGCGGCGCGTCTCAAGCGGTTGTTCGCCGGGGCCGGCTGGCATGTGCTCGAAGCCAAGTACGGCACATCGCTCGAATCGGTGATGAGAGGTCCGCACGGCGCAGCGCTCCGGGACCGGATCGACTCGATGTCCAACGAGGAGTACCAGGCGCTGATCCGGGTTGCCGATGGCGCGGATCTGCGCCGCCGTCTCGCCGATGTCGCCGATCGCACGCGACACAACGATATTCTGGTGTCGGTGGCAGATGTCCCGGACGAGATGCTGCAGACACTCGTCGGGAACCTCGGGGGTCATGACCTGCCGAAGCTCATCCAGGTGCTCAACGAGGCCGACCGGATCGACGACGCACCGGTCGTCATCTTCGCCTACACGGTCAAGGGGTACGGCCTGGCGTTCGCGGGCGATCCCCTCAACCACTCGCAGCTGCTCACCAATACGCAGATGGAGGAGCTCCGGGCCGAGTTCGGGATTCGCGAGGACGACCCGTGGTCCGCGTTCGAGCGCGATTCCCCCGCCGGCCAATGGTGCATGTCCGCTCGACAGCGTCAGGCGCCGGTGCAATCGTCTGTTGAGCTGGATGCGTCGAACGTACCCCATGACATCGAAGTGCGGCATCCAAAGCAGACGTCCTCGCAGGAAGCGTTCGGCCGCACGCTGCTGCGGATCGGTGAGCTTCCGGAGATCGGTGAGCGCGTGGTCACGATGTCGCCGGATGTGGCGACCTCGACGCATCTCGCGGGATGGATCAACAAGTCCGGCGTGTTCGCCCTGGAGGAGGCACACGATTTCGAGTCGGGTGCCCAGCGGATGTTGCGCTGGCGACCGTCGCCCCGGGGACAACACATCGAACTCGGCATCTCCGAGATGAACCTGTTCATGGCACTCAGCCAGTTCGGGCTGACTCAGGAACTGTCGGGTCAGCCTCTGATCCCGATCGGCACCGTCTACGATCCGTTCGTCTGCCGTGGACTCGACGCGCTGATCTACGGACTCTACATCCAGTCCAGGATGATCTTCGCTGGAACTCCAGCGGGCGTTTCCCTAAGTCCGGAGGGCGGCGCGCATCAAAGCACGGTCACGCCATCGCTGGGGATCGAATTGCCGAACCTGCTGTTCTACGAGCCGGCGTTTGGCCAGGAAGTGGACTGGGTGCTGCTGGAAGCGCTTCGACAGTGCTGCGATCGGGAGCACGGGCAATCCACCTACCTTCGTCTGTCGACGAAACCGATAGATCAGACGCTGCTTGACGAGCCACTTCAGCGGTTGGGACTTGATGCGCTGCGTCGCTCGGTGCTGGCCGGTGGATACCGGCTGATTGACCGGAACGTGGTGGTACCTCACCTGCCCGATGGTGACGTGGTGCACATCGCGGCCGGGGGCATGATGGTGCCGGAGGCTGTCGAGGCAGCACACCGGCTCCACGATGAGGGAGTTGCGGCAAACGTGATCAACGTCACGAGCGTCAACCGGCTCTATCACGCGGTTCGAACCGCCCGGCGTGCGCAGCTGGCGGACGCACATGCCCCTCTGGACCTTGGCATACTCGAAGCGCTGATTCCGGAGGGAGAGCGTCGCGCTCCGATTGTCACAGTCCAGGACGCGGCATCCCACTCCATGTCGTTCCTGGGCAGTATCTGGGGCGTGCCTGTGGTGCCGCTGGGCGTGGACGAGTTCGGGCAGTCCGGCGCGCGCCAGGCCCTCTATCAGCAAGTCGGAATCGACGCCGATCGGATTTTCAATGCCGGGTTGCTGGCACTGGATCTCGCCCAGCAGGGCGACGTACATTAGCGTTTCTCTTGTAGTGGGGCACGCTGACGCGAGAAGTCAGGGGAGATTTCGCGTACCGCTGCTCTCCCCGGTGAACGCTGCGATGTGTACCTCATGCCCAGCCTCCGTCAGGTGCCCGGCCGACGGTCCTGGTGCCGGGAACGACGTGATGCGACCTCCCTTATAAGCGTTCTTCACCGTCTCCCGAAGAAAGTGGAGAAACTCGTCGTCCCCTCGCGATCCTGACAGCCAGATGTGCAGACCCCGCGACCGCTGGACGCCGATCAAGCGCGCCCCACCTGGTGAACGTCGCACCGCGGCGAACTCGGTCCAGCGGCGGAATCGCTTCCGGCCAAGCCGGATTCCCACTGAAGTCAGGGTGTAGTTGACAGGAATCGCCAGGAGCAGCACTCCTGAGATCAGCGGCGCGAGCAACCCCAACCACGGCATCAGGTCGAGCAGCGCGAGCGTGGTCGCAAGGATCATGGAAGCCGCGATCGGCACGATGTGCATGCGTAGGCGTGCCAGAAAGGGCAACGGCACCATCAGCACTCTTGTGCCCTCGAGTCGATGACCCGGATGGATCAGCCGAACCCAGGACAGGGTGATGAGTAATGGCAGCAGGAGAACGAGCAGGTCCATGGTGCAGTGTCCGATACACGTTGACGATCGATCAGGTTCGCAGGAAGAAACGTGTGTCGGCCGGTTTAGTGAGGTAGAGGGAGTGACGAGAAGGCATGTGGGCCGAACAGTGCGGCCCTGGGAAGGGTCCGCTCCTCTATCCTACTACGCAGGGGAACGGGCAATGGTTGCGCGTCTGTAAACGTGACCGAAGCGTTACCACGCCCGGCACAACCGCGCCACCGCGCGGTTGTGCCGGGCAAATGCGAGTCCAGAATTGACCTGCCACTCCAGTATGCATGGTTCGGGGCGACCTCCGGAGCAGGATGAGCGACTCACGGGTTGTCCGATCGGGCCTGCGGGATATCGCGGGTACTGGTAACGTGCAGAAAGTTTCGAGGTGACATCCCGGCTGGGGAGTCTCAGCCCTCCGCCGGAAACATGTCCGGTGTGACCTCGGCTCTCCAAATGCCTCGTTCGTTCTGGAAGTATAGCCATCGGTCGTCGCTGCTCCAGCCGATGAACGGCCGAAAGCCAAGTCCCCGATAGAGCGTTGCGACGCGATCGGCATCTCCATAGACCCGGACCTGCAGCTCCCAGTCACCCGCAAGAAACGACGCAAGTTGCGGCTTCTGGAAGCAGGCGATGTATTCGGCATGCGGCGAAAAACCATTGCACTCGCCCATCGTCTGCGCCCACACGGGTTCGTTCCAGTTTCCCGGCAGATCCGGCACGCTGTCGACCGAGGGTAACGGCGTGACCGTTCCTGACGCCACTTCGACGAGCGCGGCTCCTGTCGAGTCTCCGTCGGAATCCCTGAAGAGCAGATGCGACACGTCCGGCGAGGCGCTGATGAAGTCGACCGCGTCCAGCGGGAGCGTCAGCACGGCACCTGTGTCGACAGATGTAAGCTCAACACCGTCGCTTGTCTCTCGCGACAGGTACACGGCGCGGAACCGGTATTGTGGACGGTTTCGCTCCCGCTGGATCTCGATCGGTGCGACGATCAGCGCGATGCCGTCATCGGAATCGGCTATCTGCTCGATGTCCTCGCCCGGGGCCAGCCCGAACCGATGGGCAAGATCGAGCCGGAGCTGCGGATTCACAATGAGCGGAAATGCTGCCACGGCCAGCAGCGCCGACACGATCAGCACAGCCCAGAGGAACCGGCGCTGGATCGAAGCATTCAGATGCGAGCGACTATCCGACCCCATTCAACACGTCGTCCTTGTCCCGGCGCGTCCCAGCTCATTGTTCGTCGTGACAGGCAGGAAAGAGGACGTTCGCTGCGCGATGCCCGCGGCATTGACTCCCGGCAGCGAAGCGACCGTCAGCTGGACCACACGAAACCGCTCATGGTGACTGGACTCATTGCGAGTCGCCTCAAAAACGCTGCCTATGCTCGCGGCAGTACCGAAGAGTTATCGCTCGTTCGTCCCTCTCCCCCTCTACGCGGGTTCCTGGGAAAGGTCCTCCTGCTCGTCGATGGCCGACTCCTCGTCGTAGGTGCCGGGGTCGTCCTCTGTGGCCTCTTCGTCGTCGCCCGCCAACTCGTAGTCACCACTGGCGATGACGTGCAGGTCGCTGAGCGCGTCAAAGACACCGAACGAAAGGTCATCGAACGCGACATCCCCCCGCACGTAGGCGACAAAAGCATTGGTCAGCTCTTCGCCAATCTCCCGGGCGAGCTGTTCCTGCTCTTCACGCTGTGCCCCTGAATCTGGTGTGTCCGTCATGTGTTCGTACTCTCCATGAATCTATGGTCGTGTTGCCGTCTCGGCGGTTGCGATGGATCCCGGCGGTGCCTGACAAGCAAGCACCCAGGCGTCAGTTGCTTGGACCGATGCGGTCCGGCGGCGGCTTCCTTGCCACACGCACTAGCTTACCTGTGCGCGTCGTAACATGCATGAGTGGCGGTTCCGCTCCCTGTGAGAAACCACATGCCCCTGTGTGTCGTTAGCAGCTTTGGGAGTTACTACCGACCGTCGCCTGCTGCCGAACCCGCCTGTGCGACACCCATGCGATCATCGTATCCTCATGGACGGCCACTCTGTCCGGGTGCCGAAGACTCTTTCCGGCGGATCCCGGTCCCAACCAGGTCGAGGATCGAGACGTGTCACGGATCGCCCCTACCTTCGCTGACGGAGCCCTGACTGGTGTCGGATCTGATGAGCACGCATGCGACGACCGATACCGTGGCCCGTTCCGCCGCCATGGAGCGGGATACTGACGCGCCGGACGCGCCAGTCGCATGTGCCACTGCCGTCCAGCGGCAGGAGCACTCGACGGGTGACCAGCGCGGGATCCGGTTGACTGCCCAGTCGATGATCTGGGTCGGGTTGCTGATCGCGGCCGTGATCACCCGCTTCTGGGACCTCGGTTACCGAACACTCCATCATGACGAATCGATCCACACCTACTACTCCTGGTTCTTCGCAACCGGAGAAATACCCTACCAGCACAATCCGCTCTCCCACGGGCCATTCCTGTTCCATGCCAACGCACTGATCTATTTGCTCTTCGGCGGTTCCGATGCGACCTCCCGTTATCTGCCCGCCCTGACTGGCGTTTTGCTGGTCGGGGCTCCGTGGCTGTTGCGTGGTCGCCGATTTCTCGGCCCCTGGGGGGCAATCGTCGCGGGCCTGCTGCTGCTGATCTCGCCCTCGTTCCTGTACTACACGCGGTACATCCGGCATGACCCATATACCTGTCTCGGTGCCCTGGTCCTCTGCATCGCGATCTTCCGGTACCTGGAGCGCCCGAAGCGGCGGTGGATGATCACGGCATTCGTGAGCCTGGCGTTCCTCCTCACGAACCACGAGATCGTCTTCGCGATCGTGCTGGGGTTCGTGATCGTGCTCTGGGGAGCGTTGCTGCTGGGTCGCTTCAAGGCGCTGATACCGG
>DASYVY010000486.1:0-4560 GCA_035936535.1 Thermomicrobiales bacterium
CCCCCCCCCCCACCTCCTTCTTCGGTCTCCCTTGGTTCTTTCTAGTCCCAGCTGAGGGCGGCGCCCTTGCGGTAACCGTGACGCGGGACTCGAGGAAGTTCTTCTCCTCGCCCAAGTCGATCGTCTCACTCATCCACGGGAACGGGTTCTTCGCTGTGTTGTGCCAGGGCAGGCCGATCCGCTCCAGGCGGCGGTCGGCGATGAAGCGCACGTACTCATCGAACAGGCCGGCGTTGAGACCGCGCTCGCCATTCGGGAGGCAGTCGCGCGCGTACGCCCGCTTGAGCCTGAGGGTCTGCTTTATCTCGGTAACGAGCCCGCCCAGAACTCCGCTCGTTCATATCTCCGGGTTCTCGTGGATGATACCTCTAATCCAAATGCTGGAGCGGCCGCAGGAGATCGCGAAAAACGGGATCCCCGATTCTGCCTGGTTACCCATGACAGCACGATCGCGGGTCCCATGACCGTGCCAATACATTTGTGATCGTTCCATGGTCATGTCATTCCAGCATCTATGATTCCGCACGCTTCCTCAACGCCTGCACAGCCTTTGCCCAGATGGGGAGCGATCGCAGGCGGACCTGACCGCTCCATCGAACCACAAGGTGTCAGGAGTCCTCCGGGCGGGAATGCGCCACCGGCGGGGTCCTGGTCCAGCGGGAGATGCACGGGCGAGAAATCCTGGCGGTCCCGCCCGGTCATCCGTCACCGGCGCCCAGGATGTAGTATCCAGGCAAGCACGGCATTCATCGTGGTCAGGCTCATCAGGAGCACCCCCAGCGGGATGTGCAGAGCGATCGCCGTGGCGTTCTCGCTTGTCTCGTACCCCATCATGAGCTGGCCGGTGACCAGGGGAAACAGGACGATCGCGATCCACAAGGACGATGCGCGCAGAACCTTGCGCCGGAACAGGATGGCGGCCATGACGGCCTGCGCCAGTGCCAACAATGGAAGCATGTTCCCCAGCTCGCGATGGACATCGACCAGTCGAGCCTCGCCTTCGAACAGGCCGAAACTCGCCAGCACCGCCTGAAGCAGGATCGCCATCGCAAGGACCACCGTGATCCATTGCCAGGCCGTTGTCATCGGTCCACCGCGGATTGAATCGCGTGTGTCGCCCGGTGTGCTGACGTGACGTGCGGACATGATGCTCGTTCCCTTTCCCAATGCCCTGTGGCCCGGTGAGGTACCCGCCACCAGACACACGGTCTCCGGCTGCTGAGGCTCAGGCGATATCCCGGCGGCGGAGCAGCAGGTACGGGATGCCCACGAAGAGGACGAGATAACCAAGCAGGACGAGCATCGCCTGGGTGCCGCTGACGTAGGGACCGGCGAAGGAACCCGGGCCCTGGTCCTGTCCCTGTGCGCCGTCGAACATCGCCCGCATCAGCGAGTAGCCGTTGCTGCGCAAGAGCAGGTCGACCAGCCATCCAAGCCAACTGATCCCGCCCGCAAAGATTCCGATCAGCCCTTCGATGACCAGCGCCCAAAGGATCCCGATCCCGATCGCCACCCCCGTTCCCTGGGTGACCGTCGCCAGCATCACCCCGGCGGCGGTCCAGACGGCGAGGATCACCCAGCCTCCGAGCAGGCCCTGTGCGATCGCGGTCGGGGCCGGCCAGTCCATCGGTGCCCCCTCGATGGCGGCGATGATCCCACTGGCGGCGGCGGCCAGGATGAGAATGGAGACGATAAAGGGGATCACCATCACCCCGAGCGCGGCCATCTTGGCGGTGAAGACCCTCCCCCGGCCCGGCCGCTGGGTGAACAGCGTCTTCCACATTCCCCAGCCGAACTCGCTGCCGACGCTGATCACGCCCATGATGAGGACGATCGAGCCGCCGAAGAACGGCAGGCCGCTGCCGACGCTGTCCAGCAGTTGGCCCGGCAGCATCGAATCGAAATCCTCGCCGAAATCGCTGGCCGATCCCGACCGGTAGACGATGTAGGGAAGGATGTACGAGAAGGTCACCGACATCACGAGCCAGATCGCGAGCAGGACCCACGTGCTGGTGCGCTTGAGCAGAAGCCGGATCTCGGCGCCGATCATTCGGGACAGGTCAGGCTGTTGCATGGTGATCCACCTCCGCGTGGTCAGGTGACGTGAGCGACAGGAACACGGATTCAAGGGAGCGCTGGTCCAGCCGCAGCTCGCGCACGGCGATTCCCGCGGCGACCAGCCGGTGATTGACGTACGCGGGATCCAGCGTTGAACGGGGGTCGAACATGATCCTGAGCGCATCGTTCTCGATGCCGATCCGGGTCACCCCGGCGATGCCGTCGACAAGCTGCTTCGCCTCTCCAAGCGGATCGGCGCGTATCACCAGCGCGATGGGGCCGCGAAGGTCCTGGACGGTGCCCTCGGCGACGAGCCGGCCACGCGCAATCACCCCGACCCGGTCGCAGATCTGCTCCACCTCGTGCATGAGGTGGCTGGAGACGAGGACGGTGCGCTCGCCGCTGCCAAGATCCCGGATCAGTTGCCGCATCTCCGCCATGCCGGCCGGGTCGAGACCGTTGGTTGGCTCGTCGAGGATCAGCAGCGGCGGGTCCTTGAGCAGGGCCGCGGCAACGCCGAGCCGTTGTTTCATCCCCAGCGAGTAGATCCGGAACGGATCGCCCGCCCGGTCCGTGAGCCGCACGATGCCGAGCACCTCATCGATCCGGGACGACGGCGTGCCGGTGTAGGCGGCAAGCATCGCGAGGTTGTCGCGTCCGGAGAGAAAGGGGTAGAAGGCGGGCGTCTCGATCATCGACCCGACCCGCGCCAGGCCCTCGCTCGTGCCTGGCCCGCTGCCGAGCACCGAGATCGTGCCGGAGGTCGGCTGGATGAGGCCAAGCAGCATCCGGAGCGTCGTCGTCTTTCCGGCGCCGTTCGGCCCCAGAAAGCCATAGACCTCACCCTTGCGGACGCGCAGGTTCACGTCATCAACGGCGGTGATCGGCCCGTACCGCCTGGTCAGGCCCTGGCTCTCGATCACCAGGGATTCCGGCATGGGTCCGGAGTCCCGGAGCCGGAGTTCCTGGATGTCCGCGTGTTCGCGATCGGCGGCCGGTCGCACCGGTGCAAGCATGATCCCTCCTTCGTGGCTGATGCCTTCCGGCGGGCGAACAGGACGCCGCCTTCCGGGCCTGGTCCCAGTACAGCGCAGCGGTATGGAGGGGCCATGCAGCGGGTGTGAAGGTCGTGTGAACCCGCCTCGCACATGGCAGTGGTGATTCCGCGTCTGCATCGCGATGCCAATGCGCAAGATGCTGTCTCTTGACACCAGAGCGAGGGTTCCCTAGGATGCGGGCATCGTTCAGCAATCATCCGACCGAGCTGCAGACGGAGCCAACCCGTCCCATCGTTTCGCTTTCGGGCCAGAGATCGATTGCAGGGCGACACCCGCGTTCCCGTGCCCCGGGCCAGAAGGTCAGCACGGCGGGGTGAGGCGGCGTTTCACCTGACGACACGCCCATCACTCCCTCCCGGCGGACCGGAGTGGATTTCCGGCAGCGTGAACGGATGACTGGTCTGAGCGTTCAGGCCACGTGGCCATTCCGGCCACATCGCGCAGTGATCGCCATCGGCGATGAGTCGCCCCGGTATCGGCGGAAAGGCAGGCGTCGCCTGATACGCGACCCGGCCAACGGACCGATGCTGGTCCGGTATCGATGCGTAACGGAGCGGATGAGCAGCACCTGAGTTCTGCCATGATCCCGCCCCGGCCACGTCAACGATCCGGGAAACGGGGAACCACGACATCGCCGGCCACAGGCGGACAGTGACGCGGGAGGTGATGCGTATCGATACGCTCGAATGGTGGTGGAGCCTCGCGCCAAGGCGCCGAGGTACGCCAGGTTCCGGCCCTGTCGAGAGCCGGATCACATGACGACAATGGAATACGCATGAGCGCGGACCATCGGCTAGCTGTTGGTCCGCGCAGTCGTTAATGCGGCCCCAGACCCAGGGCGCGTGCCCCTGCACGTGGCACCGCTGAAATCCAGACGCACATCCATGCCCCAGGGATTCGTAGGGGCCGGTCTTGTGCCGGCCCGAGGCTTCGCTGCCAAGCACGGTCGATCCGTGTGTCCGCCCGCCCGGTCCCCCACCCATACAACTGAAGGTCATTAAGTGGAGCGGGGGGCGTTTCGCGCCGATTCAGGATCGGCCATAGCGCGGTGGGGCTTCGCCGGGAGATTCTTCACAGGCAGTGGCGAAGCCACTGAGCGGATGCGGTCCATCGCTCTGAATGACGGTTTGAGGACGGCCGATCGGGATCAGCCGACGTTGCGCAGCATGATCGTCGGCTTGCGTGGCTTGGCGACCGCCTGCACCGCGAGCTGGGTCGCGACGCGCTCGGCGAGATGGGCGAATGCCTGGCCGGTCCCCGATTCCGGCGCCGTCGCCACGATCGGCGCGCCCGTATCGCCGCCGCCGCGAACCGCCGGCTCGATCGGGATCTGGCCCAGCAGCTCGACGCCGTGCTCGTCCGCGGTGCGCTGACCGCCGCCCTCACCGAAGATCGGGTGCAGGGTGTCGCAGTTCGGGCAGATGAAGCCGCTCATGTTCTCGAC
>DASYVY010000487.1:0-2919 GCA_035936535.1 Thermomicrobiales bacterium
GGATAAAGGCCACCTCCGGAATGGCCGAAGCGACGGCTCCGACCACGCCCCGGCTCGTCGCCAGCAGCACGATCCCCGCGCCGGCGCGACCGGCCGCCCGGCAGACCAGGGCGGCCGCGCCGGGATAGGCCGGCGAGCCGGCGACGCCGATCACGCCGCCTACCGACCACTTGTGCATGTCGCCCGTCCGTACGGGGAGCAGGGATGTGACCCGCTTGTCATCGATCGTTTCGACGTTCTGGACGTTGTTGATGGTCATGGAAACTGTCTGATCCTGTCTCGTTCGATGGGGCAGCTTACGACCGGGATTCCTGGGGTGTGGCATCGTCGGCTACCGGCCGGCTCACGGCAACGACAAATGCCATCGCATCCGTGCGCGAGTGGGTCAACGACACGCTGAAGTCAGTGAGCCCGAGCGCACGAGCGCGCTCGGCCGCCTGCCCGTGCAGGATGAGCACCGGTTTCCCGCGCCGGTTCGGGAGCACTTCCATCTCTTTCCAGCGAATGCCGATGATGCCGGTCCCAAGCGCCTTCGAGGTGGCTTCCTTTGCCGCGAACCGTGCGGCGAGCTCATTCACCCGTCCCCGGTACCGCTCGCGCTCACGCTCGGTAAACACCCGGTGCAGGAACCGCTCGCCGAAATCATTGTACGTCCGCTGGATGCGGGCGATCTCGATGACATCGACGCCGACGGCGACCCCACCTTCTGCTTCCGGATCGAATACCGGGATGTACCACCCGGGACCCTCGCGCGGCTGGATCTCCGGCTCAACCCAGGCTCGCCGAGACCGCCGGTTGAAGGCGGGCATGTCGGTCATGACGTGTGCTCTCCGGCAGGTCGTGCGTGGGGATTGGCATATGGAGTTCGTGGTCCCGAAACGGGAACGTAGCGCTGGTCGAACGCGTTCAGCGCGTCAGCGAAGGTGTCCGCATCCAGGGCAGCGCGGATGGCTTCCATCTGTCGCATGAGGAATCTGAGGTTGTGGACCGATGCGAGACGCAGGCCAAGCACTTCATTGGCACGGAACAGGTGATGGATATAGGCGGCGGTGAACTGGGTGCAGGATGCACAGTCACACGTCTCGTCGACCGGGCGGTGATCCCGCCTGAACCTGGCGTTGGTGATGGTGATCCTGCCTTCTGGCGTGAACAACCCGCCATTCCGGGCGGCTCTGGTCGGCAGCACGCAGTCGAACATGTCGACGCCGCGCGCGACCCCCTGCCAGAGATCCTCCGGCGACCCAACGCCCATCAGGTAGCGCGGCTTGTCGCGAGGTAAAAGCGGCGTCGAGATCTCAAGCATCTCCGCCATCACGGGCTTCGGTTCTCCCACGCTGAGTCCACCGATCGCGCAGCCCGCCACGTCAACCGCTCCGACGCGCCGCGCGCTCTCCGCGCGGAGGGCGGGATCCATGCCGCCCTGCTGGATCCCGAAGAGGACGGATCGGCTCTCCTCGCCGCCCAATTCCCGGTGCGCCACGATCGCGCGATCCAGCCAGCGAGCGCTCCGTTCCGTGGCGTCCGCAATGGCGGCCCGATCCGCGGGCAGCCCAAGCACATGATCGAGCTGCATCATGATGTCCGAACCATATCCGAGCTGAAGCTCGACCGCTCTCTCCGGGGTCAACGTCCAGGGGGAGCCGTCAATATGGGAAGCGAACGTGACGCCTTCTTCGCGAACCCGAGCGTTGGAGGCGAGACTGAATACCTGGAAGCCGCCGCTATCCGTAAGGATGGGTCCGCGCCAGCCCATGAAGGCATGCAGGCCCCCGGCCTCATGAATGATCTCGAGACCTGGCCGCAACATCAGATGGTACGTGTTCGCGAGAATGATCCGGGCGCCGGTCTCGGCGACTTCACGTGGGTGCAGGGTCTTGACGGTCGCCTGGGTTCCGACCGGCATGAACACCGGGGTTTCAACGACGCCGCGGCTGGTCGTGATGCGGCCGCGCCGGGCAAGCGTCGTGGACGCTTCACGGAGCAATTCGAACCGGAAGCGCTCCCCGGATGCCCGGCCCTCGGCGAGAGGCCCGTCCTCTTCACGCGGACTGGCTGTAACTGCTAGGTCCCTCATCGATTGCCGGGAAACCCGGATGGCGCTTGCCTCGAGGACAACGCGCCGGAAGTTCGCGTGAGCATGACGGTTTAAGCGGAGGTGCGAGCATAGCCGGCGGACCGTCGCCGTTCCCGTGCCCGATGCAGCGGATCGTTCACGGATACCTGTGAAACCGATCCCGGAGCCGCGGACCGACCGCCACGTTCCACGCCGTTGGCCGCTGAAGCCTTCACGGGCTCACGCTCCGCGACGTGCGGCGTCGGATCACTGACGATCGACGGCGTGGCCCGGCGGGATCGCCGTGCCCGCTCGACCGGCTTCGGCTCGAACAGGGAGATATCGACGACGGGGTCTTCCCGCGTCGCGGTCTGGACCACAGGCTTTTTCGCTGCGGTCGCCGTTGTGGTGGTCGGTGTCGCCGGCTTGCTGGCTGCCGCTGGCTTGGATGATGTGGTGGCACGCTTGGCGGTCGAAGTGCTCTTCGTGGCGGTCGTCGCGGTCGATGTGGTTTTGGAGCCCGTTGCTTTCGTCGCTTTCGTAGCGCTCGCGGCTTTCGACTTCGAGGTTGCGGTCGCGCCCTTGAGCCCGAGATCCTTCTTGACGCTGTTGGTAACGGAATTCACCTCCTTGGTCATCCCGCCGATCTCACCGGTGATCGAGTTGCCCACGTCCTTCGCCTCGGCGATCGTTTTCTCGAACTCGCCGGTGAGTTCAGCGGACATCCGCCGGAAGTCCCGCACGAGTTTCCCCGCCTGTCCCGCCACTTCGGGCAACTTTCCGGGCCCGAAGATCAGCAGGGCGACGACGGCGATGATGCCCATTTCCATGGGGCCGATACCCATAACATTCATCGTTGCTCACCT
>DASYVY010000488.1:0-2222 GCA_035936535.1 Thermomicrobiales bacterium
GCGATCGCGGCGATTGATGCGTGAGCCTGTTCATTGGCGTGCTATTGTCCCTTGTTATCCCGCAACGGGAGGCTGCTGGCTGACTGGCGAGCGGTCCCTGGAATGGACCGTACGGACGCTCCACCGGTTTGTACGATGATACTCTCATTCGCGGACGTGAACACTCGAAATGACATGGAGGTGCCTGTGGCTATCGGACGGTCTTCTCCCACCCGCGATGCCCGGCAGGGCAACGGCTCACTTCGGATCGGAGCGGTGTTCCCGCAGACCGAGATCGGCTCCGACCCTGTCGTCATCCGGCGCTATGCGATGGGCATCGAGACGATGGGATACCGGCATCTGCTCGCCTACGACCATGTCGTCGGAGGCAGTATTGCCGTCCACGAGAAGCTACGCAATCGGTACACCGCCGCCACGGCGTTCCATGAGGTCTTTGTGCTTTTCGGCTATCTCGCCGCTGTCGCGCCGTCGCTCGAGCTCGTCACCGGAGTGCTGATCCTGCCTCAGCGACAGGCGGTGCTCGTGGCGAAGCAGGCAGCCGAAATCGATGTCCTGACCGGTGGGCAATTCCGCCTCGGTGTCGGCATCGGCTGGAACGACATCGAGTACGAAGCCCTCAACGAGCGGTTCCAGAACCGTGCCCGCCGCTTCGAGGAGCAGATCGATGTGCTCCGGCGCCTGTGGCAGCACGACATCGTCGATTACACCGGCGCCTGGCACCGGATCGACCATGCCGGCATCAATCCGATGCCGGTCCAGCGGCCGATCCCGATCTGGATCGGCGCGTCGGCGGAACCGGCGATCCGGCGGGCCGCCCGGATCGCCGATGGCTTCTTTCCCAATGCCCGCACGATCGAGGACCACCAGCGGCAACTCGGCTGGCTTCGTGACGAGCTGGCGAGGCACGGGCGCTCGATCGGGGATTTCGGACTGGAGCCCAGGATCTCGCTCGGCGACGGCGGACCGGCTGACTGGCGGGAAATCCATGACTGGTGGAGAGAACAGGGCGCCACGCACATCGATATCAACACCATGGGGGCGGGCTGTGAATCCGTGGACGATCATCTCCAGCTTCTGGAACGCGCCCTCGACGCCCTCCGTGATGCTTGACCTCGGGGATTACTCCCCGGAGGAAGCGGCATTGGCCCCGCCGCACGGATCACCAATTGATTGCGGCGGGAATGCGCCGGCGCGCACCACCTGTTTTCACACTACGCAGATCGCCCCGGCTGCTGAACAGCCGGGGCGATTTCGAATCCGTTTCGGGAAGCGATTCACTTGGGCTAAGCGAGCGCGCCTAGTCGCGGTTGCGCATTCCCATAACCATCATCACGTAGTAGAGCAGCGTCAGCAGCGACGCCGCGAAACCGGCGATGTACGTCCAGGCAGCCGCATCGAGTACGCGGGCGACGCCCTTGCTCTCTTCACCACCGGCCACACCGGAATCGACGATCCCGATCTGGACCAGCGCTTCCTTCGCGCGCCGGGTCGCATCGAACTCGACCGGAAGGGTCATCAACGCGAACACGGTTGACAGCGCGAACAAGGCGACACCGATCCAGGCCAGCCCCTGCTGCTGCAGCAGGAGCCCGGCGAAGAGGACCATGAACCCGAAGTTGGAGCCGAGGTTCACAACAGGCACCATCGAGGTACGCAGCGTCAGCGGGGTGTACGCCTTGGCGTGCTGGATCGCATGGCCCGCCTCATGAGCGGCGATGCCGATCGCGGCGATCGAGGGCACAGCATAAACGCCCTGCGACAGGCGCAACACGCGGCTCCGCGGATCGTAGTGATCGCTCAACTCGCCCGGGATCTGCTCGATCTGGACGTTGTTGAGGCCTTGGCGGTCGAGCACTCGGCGCGCCGCTTGCGCTCCCGTTACACCCAACGAGTTGCGGACCTTGGAATACTTGGCGTAGTTGCCCTTGACCTTGCTCTGTGCCCAGAGCATGAACACGAGCCCCGGGATCATGAACACGAAGTAGAGTGGATCGAAAAACATCTGAACCTTGTCCTTATGCTGTTCCGAGGGTTTGCTGCCACACGCGCCCTGCCAGGTGGCATAGACGGCGAACCGCTCGCGGGAAGAGTTCCTGCCTCGTTCCGTATCCCTATTCTTCTCGAAAATACGCCTGAACTGGATGCCCCGGATTCCGGAATCGGCATTGTGATCCGGATCACGACGGTGTCCCCTCTTACCGGTCATGACACCGTGTCCCGGC
>DASYVY010000489.1:0-7350 GCA_035936535.1 Thermomicrobiales bacterium
GCTTGAACGAGGCGACGCAGAAGGACCAGTGCCTCTCCGCTGACCCGGTCAAAGGCCTCCGCAAACGCGGGTGACGCCTCCGGGCCCTGAAGATCCCAGGCCGAGAACACCAGCCCACCATCTGTCGCGGATATCGGATCCCCGAATGATCGCCGCAGATCCGGATCCTCAGCGAGAACCATGAGCGAGGTCTGGAGGACAAGCGTCGCGAATTCGTCCCGCACTTCACCAGCCAGCGTTGCGGTCGGATGTCGATAGCCTGGTGATCCAGAGCCGCCGGGCCCGAGCGGCGATCCCTGCCAGGCGGCGGTATCGAGATCGATGATGATCAGCTTGCCGTCGGGCCGGACGATCAGATTGTGGGCGGTTATGTCGCCGTGGACGAACGATTCAGTCGCCAGCCCGGTGATGCACTCCGTCAGCGCCTTGGAGAGCGCCCGGAGCACGGCGGAATTGCCGGCACGAGCAGCCCGGTCCACAGTCTGCATCAATGTCGGGCCTTCGACCCACTCCATCGCCACGGCAGCGGTAGGGGAACCAGCACGGCCGTCATCCTCCGGATGGACGACTCCGCTGAACGACGTTCCCCTGACCACACGGATGCCTGCCGGAATCCTCTGGCGGATCCCTGCGGTCAGCCGCTGCTGAAGCGCGGTGTGGCGCAGCAGCCAGTCCCCGCCTACGGTAGAGTTGTCGACCAGCCGAAAGGCCACGTGTCGGCCGTCACGCCGAATGAGCTTTGCCACAAGCGCATTGTTGCCTGCGACAACAATGGGTCGGCCCATATGGTCGAGTTCGGGCCAGAGGTGCAAACTGTCTAGTTCCGGAACGTCCTGCTGCTGCAGTGCGTTCTGAAAACGAGAGACCCTGTCCATAGTGTCTACCCTTGATGCATTCGGGGTCCTGCCATTCGCGAACGTTCAACTGTGTCGGGAGACAATGGTAGAGTGTCATCACAACTCACGCGATTGTAGCGGACCACACGCTTGCTCCGACTCCTGCATCGGTCGCGGAAAGGTTTCAGCCATTGCAGCTACGCACCCGAAACACCCGATCGTCCCCCACCGTCTCCACCGACAGACCACTCGAGCCTCGCACCCAACCATCACAGGCGACGCTCCGCACCCCGGCCTCCGGTCCCGAGCGAGAGCAGAGCGTCTGGACCAGCCCGGCCAACATCTCCACCGAGATCAATGGGATGGCCGCCTCGCTGGCGGAGGTCGATCCCCGTTCTTCGGCACGCCTGCGTGACCTGGGCAACGCGCTGGCGACCGAACGGGGTCGGCAACGCTGGTCGGACGTAGATCTCAGCCGCGCGTTCAACACGGACCGCCTCTCCCTGGTCTACGCGGTTCGGCGGGAGGGCGGCTATGCGCCGTCATCCATCGAGATCGCGGACAAGATCCGCAACGTCCTGGTGCTCGTGCCGATCCTGCTGACCTGGGCGGCGCTGGCGGAAGCGGCGCTTGCCTACAACCGCTATATCGAAGCCAATCCGGAGGAGGCAGGAACACCTTTCCTCCTTCTCTGGCAGCGGGGGTTCGGCGGCGAATCGAGTTTCCTTTCGCCTACTTTCTCGACGGTCGCGATCATCGACGCGGTTGTCATCGTCGTCATGATCCTCCTCACCTTCTACACGCACGGGCGTCGGGAAAAGCAGGAGGACCGGATTTCGGATACCGCCTCGGCGTTTCAGGCGGAGTTCGACAATGTGCTCGCCGAAGCCACCGTCATTCTTGGTGGTGACCGCTCGGACCGACCGGCCCAGCTCAGCGACAGCGTCGAACGCCTGGCCGACCGCTTCGAGCGCAGCAGCCAGGAACTGCTGAACCAGCTTCAGGTCGAGCACGACCGGCTCGAAAACCTCGCGTCGCGACGGGAACGAGAGTTTTCGGATTTCGCGAAATTCGCCTCGGGCATGCGCTCCGGTGCGGAGGAGATGCACCGGTTGCTGGTCGATCTCCGGCAGGTATCTTCAGGATTGGAAACGGCGCTGGAGGACCTGACGGGTGAAGTAAGCGCGGCCACGGACCAGCAGAAGAGCCTGCTTACCGCCGTTTCCCAGCTGGAGCGGATGACTTCGTCCTCACTCCAGAGCGACCAGGCGATCACCCGGCAACTTGCCCTGGCGGCCAACTCCCTGTCCGAAACCGCCGACAAGGCGATCACCGGCGCGGAATCGGCCGCGCAGGCGGGACGCATCGCGTCGGATTCGGTACGCGCAATCGGCGAGATCGCGCGGCAGATCGGCCAGAGCCAGGATCGTGTCGAGCAAACACTTGCCGGCGACGCCCAGGCCAATGGCAGGCTCGCCGAAGCGCTGCGCGTCACCACCGCGGGCACCCAATCCAACACCCGTGCCCTGGATGACATCGGCGCCGGGCTCAATCGGATCAAGGAGGAATTCGAGCGCCTGTGTACACAGACCGGGCAGCAGGCGAACGCCCTGTCCGGCCTGCTCGCCCACCAGGGAGAGATCGCCAAGGACATCTCACAGGTTGCCCGGGACATGGGCTCGATCGGCTTGACGACCGCGCAGCGACAGCGAGAGGTGAGCCAGGATCTGCAGCACCTGGTGCAGCGGCTCGATGGACTTGCCACCACGCTCAACCGGTTGATCCAGCAATCTCCCAACACCATCCGGGCGGAGCGCGACCGTGACGCTGGCCCACCCGCCGAGGAAGCCGAGAGCGGAAACACGCGGAGTGTCTGGGGACGCAGCCCGCGCTCGTGATAGATACCGAAGTGAATCACCACGCCGCCGAGTGCAAGTCGGTCCCGGTCGCCGCTCCATCGACACATGACGACCGTTGCACCCGGGACATGCGGGACTGACCGCCACGGTCCACTCAGGCTAGAGACCCAACGCCCCTGCAGGCCGGTGCAACCGGAGAAGACTCATGCAGCCATACAAACGGAAACGACGAACGCGACGGGACATGTTCGTCCTCGGTGGGTGGCTGTTCGCCGACCTCCTGCTGGGGCTCGCCATGCTCTTCGCCGTCGCCAACACCGTCGGCCAGGCACCGCCCACCCCGACACCTACCTCCACGCCAAACGAGCTTGAGACCGCAGAGGCGGAGTTCGCGCGCGATCAGTCCCGGAACCAGCAGACCATTGATGCCCTTGAGGACCAGGTTGCGCAGGCAGACACCGCCGCTCTGCAGACCCAGGAAGCGGCCGAGGCGCAATCCGCTGCCGCGACGGAACTGGCTATCGAGGCGGCGACGCGGGAAGCCATGACGGCCGAGGAGCGCGCCGCGAACGACGCGCGGGCAACGGAGGAGGCCATCTCGGCGGAGGCAACGATCTCGGCGCTCGCAACGGAGCGGGCCAGTTCGGATGCGAGCGTCTCCGATCTGAACAACGAATTGGCGACGCGGGTCGCGTCCGCAACCGAGATTGCCGACACCGTCAACGCCCTGTCCACCGAACAGGCCGCGCTGCGGGCGTCGGCAACGGAAAACGCGAGCGCCGGGCTGAACAACCAGGCGACAATCGCGGCATCCCAGAACCAGCTCGCGACAAGCGAAGCCCGGGCCGCATCGGCACTTGCCACCGCGGAGGCGGCCGGCGCCCAGATTGCCAATGCCAATGCCACTGTTGCCGCGCTCGATCAGCAGCTGCAGCTCAATTCCCTCGATCCCGTGTCGGTCCTGGAAACGGTTCAGGTGGATATCAATGGTGTTCTGGACGGAGACCCCGATGCCATTGAAGATGCCCGGGACGCGCTCGGTACCACCCTCGCCCCGTATGTGCAGGGGCAGAACTGCCGGATCGGGTTCGTCAACATCTCGTCCCGCTCCGCCGAGCTCGGGCCAGGTGTCGATCTGTCCGATGCTATAGCGGAAATCATCGAATCGGACTTCCCGCAGCTCTTGCCGGAACCAACCGACGGTTCTTCGCCGCAGTTAGCAAGCGAGTCGATCGCGCTACCGGGCACTGAGCCTGCCGGAGAGGTCAATCTGCAACTCTTCCTGAGCGCTGGGTGTCAACCCGCTACATGATGTTTCCGTTCGATAGCGACCGCTCGGACAAGGCAACCCTCCGGTAGACACCGGCGGTTGCCTCGGCAGCCTTGGCCCAGCTGAACTGGCTGGCGCGTTCGAGCCCGGCCGCAGCGAGCCGATCCTGGAGGTCAGGAGTGCTAGCCAGCCGGACCATCGCTTGGGTGATCGCCGCGCGTTCTGGCTCGATGAGCATGCCCGCCTCGCCGATTACCTCCGGGAAGCTGGAGGAGTTGGCCGCGATCACGGGTGTCCCGCACGCCATCGCTTCCAGTGGTGTAAGACCGAACCCCTCGTACGTCGAGGGGGTGACGCAGGCCATGGCCGCCTGGAGCAATATCCGGCGGTCGTCATCCGAGACGCGCCCGAGGAGGTGCACCCGCCCCTGGAGTCCATGAGCCCGGATCACGGGTTCGATCGGAGGGAACACCCGGGTGTTCCCGGAGTGAGCCTGCCCGGCAATCACGAGCGACATGGTTTTCGGGAGTTCCGAAAGGGCATCCGCGAAGGATTCGACGAGCAGCGGCACGTTCTTCCGTACATCGAGCCCGCCGATATTGAAGAAGTACGGCCCCGCGATGCCGAACCGCTCACGTATCATTCCCGATGCCGCGCCTTCTGCGTCGGGTTTCAGATCCGGCGACGCGGCCTCGGGAATGACCGTAATCCGATCCTGAGCAACACCGAGCACGCGCTGGATATCGAGTGCCGACGCCTGTGATGGAGAGATGATTGCGTGGGCGTTACGAGCGGTTCGCGCCATCAGCGCCAGGTACACCTGCATCGCCCGGGATACCCGGTACTCCTCGAGCACGAGGGGGATGACATCGTGAATCGTGACGACCGCTGGTACCGGCGATATGATCGGAGCACTCATCTGGGGCAGGTGGAGCACATCCGGTCGGGGACGCCGTCGCGCGATATCGATCCCCGCCCCAACGGTATCCCACGAAAAGCGATGAAGCCGGCTTCCCGGTCGCAGCACCCTGCCAGGAGATGGACCCAGCACATCGACCGTCACGCCAAGCCGCTCGGACCCTGCCCGCAGCGCGTCGACAAGACACCGCACGTAGGTCCCGATGCCCGATGGCGGCAGGTGGAGAAAGCTGCCATCGATGGCGACGCGGACAGGTCGGTCGTGCTGGGTGCTGTTGATTGATTGCATGTGCCGAGGATACGGGCAATGATGCGTTCCTGCCAACAGCGATCACGGCCGCAGGCGTGTAGGAGCGATGGCCGGGGCATCAGGCTTGCACTATGCTGAGTGTCGGCCGCGCCGGTGCATTTGAAGGGTGGCCGGCAAACAGTTCCTATGCTATCATTTGGGAAGCAGCGTTCCGAAAGTCAGTAGCGCGGAGGCATTGATGGCGAAGCCCCTGGAAATAACCGATACCGTTTATCAGCAGGAAGTGATCGACGCCGACAAGCCGGTGCTTGTCGACTTCTGGGCTCCGTGGTGTGGCCCCTGCCGCATCGTCGGCCCGGTCCTTGCCGAGATTGCCGAAGAGCAGGACGCCCGCGTCAAGATCGTCAAGGTGAACGTCGACGAGAACCAGCGATATGCGGGCCAGCTTGGCGTCTTCAACATCCCGACCATGGTGCTCTACAAGGGCGGCCAGCCGGTCGAGAAGATCGTCGGCGCACTCCCCAAGCAACAGATCCTCGATCGCATCGAGCCACATCTCGGCTAATCCAATCGCACACTCGCACGATAAAGGAGCAGACCGACGGGCATGCCCGTCGGTCTGCTCCTTTATCGTCTATCGTCTCCGTTCGCCAAGGGCCTTCCATTGGAGAAGCCTGTGGGCATCACACGCTTCCGCGATGCTGAGATCCCCACAGAATCACCCGGTAGTGTCCACTGTTGCGTGGGCGGCCACCGCGAGCGCTCTACGTCCCGGCTTCGGGATATCTGCCATTCCCGACCGAGCGGGTTGGGCGACGACTGTGCGCGACGAGAAATGAAGGGGTGTCAGCCCTGGTCCGCCGAAGCGGATGAGAGACCCTCCATCTCGCGCCTGATGTCATCGATATCGGCAAACTGGCGGTACACAGAGGCGAACCGGATGTAGGCGACGTGGTCGAGCGCCTTGAGTTCTCGCAATGCCGCCTCCCCCACCGCATTGGAGGGAACTTCCTTCATCCCAAGTGCCAGCAACTCGCCCTCGATCCTGCCGACGAGGGCATCCAGCTGGTCCTCACTGACCGGGCGCTTGGTCAGAGCAACGCGCATCTTTCCGCGAAGCTTGTCCGGATTGAACTCCTCGCGGCGACCGTCTTTTTTGACGATGACCAGGGAAACCGATTCCACCCGCTCATAGGTCGTGAAGCGCCGTTGGCACCCGACACATTCGCGACGGCGGCGGATCGAGTCCCCGCCGCTCAGCTCCCGGCTGTCGATAACCCGGGAGTCGCGAGTTCTGCAGTACGGGCATCGCATCGCCGTGACCCCTCTTCGATAGCCTGACGTCACCGGTGCGAAACGGTCGGTTCGTCGCTCCAGCCGTGGCGGCCATGCGTCACGGGAAGCACCCTTCTCGCGGTGTCACGCTCTGGGGCGACGGAAAGAAGGTGTACCGGAGTATTGCCCGGGCGCGCGGCCGCCAGCTGCGCCTGTCGGCGTAGCTCTGCCTAGTTGAGGCTAGCGCTCGCGAAGGAACCGGATGATCGAGGACTCGGACTCCCACTCGTCGTCAGGATAGACGGGCGGCTCGTTCGCGGCGATACGCCCCTGCGCCGGCTGATTCCCACCGCCACGCGATGGCGCGCGGTCGATCATTCGGGCATCGTCACGCCCGAGATTCCGGATCCCGTATCCGTCGAGCTGATCCCGCTCGTCGAATCCGGTAGCGATCAGGGTGATCATCACGCCGTCGCCCAGCGCCTCGTCGATCGACGTCCCATAGATGATCTCGGCGTCGTCATCGGCGGCGGCACGAATGACATCGGCCGCTTCGCTGGTCTCGAACAACGTCAGGTTGCCGCCGCCGCTGATGTTGTACAGGACGCCCTTGGCTCCCTGGATATTCATCTCCAGCAGCGGGCTCTCGATCGCTTCACGAGCCGCGTTGACGCAGCGATCGGACCCTTCGCCATAGCCGATCGCCATCAACGCCGACCCGGCGTCATGCATGATGGTCTTGACGTCCGCGAAATCGAGATTGATGACGCCTGGCTTCGTGATCAGATCGGAGATTCCGGCAATCCCCTGGCGAAGCACATCGTCCGCGATCTGGAACGCCTCCGTCACGGTCGTTTTCGGATCGACCATGTGGAGGAGCCGCTCGTTAGGGATCGTGATCAGCGCATCGACCGTCTCCCGGAGTAGCGCGATCCCTTCCTC
>DASYVY010000490.1:0-1922 GCA_035936535.1 Thermomicrobiales bacterium
TCGTCCCTCAGCAACACGAAGGCGTGATCGCCAGCCAGCTCGACCCGGATACGTTGGATCGCGGCGGCGATCACGTCATCCGTCGTCTCCGCATTGTTCATATCGCGGAGCAGCAGCATCAGCGCGTTCGCCTGCCGCTCGGCACGCTCCGCTTCGGCGATACGCGCCGCATCATCCTCCCGCGCCGTTCTCGATGCTGTCACGTCCCGGGCGGCATAGACAGCGCCCGTGATGTCGCCGTTGACCATGATTGGCTTGGCGTTGACGACGACATTGACCCGTTGCCCACTGGCCAGCGTCGCCTGGTACTCCCAGTTTTCGATGTGCTCCCCGCGCAAGGCCCGGCTCAATGGATGGCGATCGAGGGAAATGGGTGAGCCGTCCAGTTCCCGCCGGTCGACGACTCCGGGATTCACTCGTGCGTCCATGCCTGGTCTGGGGATGAGCGCTCCCGCGAATTCGGACGCCGCGCGATCGGCGGCGTTGATCAGCGTCAAGTTACCCTCGGCATCGCACGCCCGGATCGCATCCGGCGTCTGCTCCAGGATCCAGCTTAGCTGCGCGATGCGATGCTGCTCCCGCTCCCGCAACAACGCGTTGTCGAGCGCGAGCGCCGCCTGATTGGCGAGCACGTTGGCCAGCGCCATCTGATCCGGCGACACTTCGAACGCCTCGCCGTTCCTGTCGCCGAACACCACCCCGACCGGCCGGGAGCCGACCCGCAGCGGCACGTACAGGATCGGTCCCGGCTTCCGTGCCCGGAGCGCTTCGAAGGCGACCGGAACTTCGGTCTTCGGATCAAGACTCATGCGGGCGGGAGCGTGCGCGAGAATCTTGATGAAGGATGGAAAACTCGACAAATCGAAGTCATCGGGCATTGACGACATTCGCGTGCCGACATGCCCGATTCGCCGTACGCGCGTGCCATCGTCGCTGATCACCCAAAGCGAAACCCGGGCGAGGTTCAGGCTCCTGGACATCTGCTCGCACAGCATCGTCGCGAACCGCGCAAGTGGCAGTTCAGTGGATGCACCATGGATGGCCTCGTAGACCGTGGACATTTCCTTGGCCAGTTCAAGGCGCTCGCCGAGAGCGGTGTCCAGGAAGATCGGCGAAGCTTCCTGAACGACCTGCTGAGCGCGATAGCGGCGCGGCGCGCGCTCCCGCATCGGCCGCCAGGCTCGAAGGTCCTCCGCCGAGATCAATGCCATGCGTCCCAGGCGGAGAACGGGTAACCGGCCCTTTCGCACCGCCCGCGACACGGTGTGGTAGGAAACGCCCTTCAGCTTCGCGGCTTCCGTCATCGTGTAGCGATCCGAGCCGATGCTTGGGCCCTCCGCCGGTGCATCACCAACCGCCAAATCGATCTCCTCGATTTCTTCAGGCCGGCCCCGTCGCGGCGATTTGCTCTGTGTCATCGCAGCCCCACCCTTTTCCCGCCCGGCGACGCTGGAATCCCGGGAAGATGATGTGCTTCTGCCGTCGCATGGATGTAGACAACCGCACGAGGGGCGGTATCCGATCTCCGGTCCGCTGTCATGAAGAGAGACGTATCCTCCCGGTCTTTACGCCAGGGACTGAGGAGCAGGAGGAAGCGCAGGGCCACTCGATCTGATGTCGACGCTGATGTGTTGAGTATGTTTGCACATGCCAGTGCCGGATACCAGTCCGTACGCGTTGAATTGAGATGTGGATTACCTGGTCTCACGGTCCTTCTGGAGCCGCGCATCCTTTTCCCGCACGGTATCGTGCAAGGTGCGCTGAAACTGCCGCATCCGCTCCCGGACCTCGAGGTCATGGACTCCCAGCACCCGGAGCGCGAGCAACCCGGCGTTTCTCGCGTTTCCGATCGCGACCGTCGCCACCGGGACCCCGGAAGGCATCTGCACGATCGAGAGCAACGCATCGATCCCGGCCAGGGC
>DASYVY010000491.1:0-2402 GCA_035936535.1 Thermomicrobiales bacterium
GGTTGAGCTGTCCCCAGTCCGAACGCCCAGGACGCTTGCAATCGAATACCGCCACGGAGCGGCAGGACCGCGCGAGGTAGATCGCCGCCGACAGACCCGCCGGTCCTGCCCCGACAATCAATGCATCATACCGGTCAACAGGGGACGAGATACTCATCGAGACGCCTTCCAAGTCAGCACAAGCACGAAACCACATCGTCGCCGACGATGCATCATCTGTGCCCCTGCCCCGCTCAGGCGTGGATGCGGTGATGAACGGCTCCAAAGCATCAGGCATCCACGATCCCGTTCACTCCGCAACGGGACAGGCGGCCCCGATCCGCCTCGGAGGAGGGCTCTCGAAGGGCGGGACACCCCACGCAACCGTGGTGCGGAACCGGGCACATCCCCATGGTATCCTTCGGTTTTTCCAACGCACGTGCTTGATGGGACAGACATGATCCAGGCTGAATCCAGCGCCCAGGCAGCGGCCACGCTCCCCCATTGGGACATGACCACGATCTATCCCTCGGTTGAATCGCCGGAGTATGCGGCGTCCATCGATACGCTCGAGGACAGGCTCCAGGCACTCGAAAAGGAGGTCGAGCGTCTCAGCGATGACGGTGGCGATGCCATCGCCCGGTTCGACGAGATCGTCACGCGGTACAACGACGCCGCGACGCTGATCTACCGCAATCTCGCCTTCGTCCACGGCTTCATTTCGGTGGATTCCCGTAATGCCGCGGCGCAGGCGAAGATGAGCGAGCTGCTTCAGCTCCTCACCCGGGCATCCAAAATGGATTCCCGGTTCGTTGCCTGGCTCGGCAAGCAGGACGCCGAGGCGCTGGTCACCGGATCGGAGCTCGCGCGGGAGCACGCCTACATGATCCGGAAGGCGAGGGTCCAGAGCGAGCATCTGATGGCCCAGCCGGAAGAGGATCTGGCCGCGGAGCTGACGCTGTCCGGCGGCTCCGCCTGGGGCAGGCTGCACGACAATCTCACGTCGCAGATCCTGGTCCCGTTCGAGCGGGAACCGGGCAGTGTCGAGCAGTTGCCCATGAGCGAGATTCGCAACCTGGCAATGGATCCGGATCGTGATGTGCGGCGGCGGGCGTTCGAGGCGGAGCTTGAGGCCTGGAAGCTCTGGGCCACGCCGATCGCGGCGGCCCTCAACGGTATCAAGGGCGAGCACACGACGCTGGCGACACGTCGGAGATGGGACGAGATCCTCGATCAATCGCTGTTCCAGAACCACATAGATCGCAAGACGCTGGACGCGATGATGGGCGCGGCGCGGGCGGCGTTCCCCGATATGCAGCGCTATTACGCGGCCAAGGCCAGGGCGCTGGGGATCGAGAAGCTGGCATGGTATGACCTCACCGCGCCCCTTTCCAGCGAGGACCGGGTCTGGTCATGGGACGAAGCACTGGAATTCCTGTATGAGCAATTCGGGAGCTTTTCGCCCAGGATGCGGGCGCTCGCGGAACGGGCCGTCAATGACAGCTGGATCGACGCGGAGCCACGACCCGGCAAGGTTGGTGGCGCCTTCTGCATGCCGGTCGGTGCGGAAGAATCCCGGGTGCTCTGCAACTACACGCCGGCGTTCGATGGCGTGAGCACGCTGGCCCACGAGCTAGGGCACGCGTACCACAACCTCTGCCAGGCCGATGTCTCGCCGTTGCGGCGGGAGGCAACGCCGATGACGCTTGCCGAGACGGCGAGCACCTTCTGCGAAACCATCCTGCGCAACGCGGCGATCGAGAAAGGGACGGAAGCCGAGAAGCTGACGATCCTCGAAGGCGCCCTGCAGGATGCCAGCTCGATCGTCGTCGACATCACCAGCCGCTTCCTGTTCGAGCAGGCGATCTGCCGGCAGCGGGCCGAGCGCGAGTTGTCGGCCGACGAATTTTCGGCCTTGATGATCGATGCCCAGAAGCAGACCTATGGCGACGGGGTCGATCACGACCAGCTGCACCCGTACATGTGGGCCGTCAAGGGCCACTATTACTCGTCGAATTTTGCGTTCTACAACTACCCGTACATGTTCGGATTGCTGTTCGGCCTCGGTCTCTATGCCCGGTACCAGGCGGACCCTGACGCCTTCCGCCAGAGCTACGACGAGCTGCTGGCCTCGACGGGCGATGCCGATGCGGCAGAGCTAGCCGGCCGGTTCGGATTCGACATCCAGTCGCCCGAGTTCTGGGAGGGCAGCCTCGACGTGATCCGAAAGGATATCGACACATTCGTCGAACTCGTAGACCGCCGCGCGGCGACGGTCTGACCTGAACCGAGCGATCGGAACGAGGGCTGGCTGGGAAAGCCACGTGCAGGCTACCAGCCCCATCTCGTACCCATTCTCGCCAAGCGCGCTGTATCGCAATGTTCGCGCGGGCAGTCGTGTAGTAGCTGGTCTTGTGCCGGCC
>DASYVY010000492.1:0-2608 GCA_035936535.1 Thermomicrobiales bacterium
GTCCGGGTGGATGGCGAGGTCCCACCAGCGCCCGACGGCCGACCCTGCCGGGATGCCGGTGACGGCATGCCAGAAGGCGTTGGCGCGGACGATGGTGCCGTCGGCGCGGGCGGTCCAGATCGGCTGCTGGAGCGTATCGACAAGATCCGGCCTCCATGCGGCGTCTGGCATGGTGGTGGTGCCTCCCTGGTCGAGTGTGCTGACTTGTAGCCAAGTATGGCATTGAACCGAACCGGTACGGGTCGCCCGAACCGGCCAGCCCATACCCGTTCACCCGCACGACCGTGGCCACCACTGACCCGGGTCTGGAGATGCGTAGCGACGACGTCGCGGTTTCCGGGCCCGCCGAGCGCCACGACTGGCGAAGCCGCGTCCTTCGGGAAAAGCACGGCCTGGAAGCCGTGCTGATCGACGCCCCGCTAGGCGCATCACCATGCGCGGGCTGGACGGCATCGACCACGTCGGGCGGATGTGCCTGGCACTGCTGGAGGCGTCCGAGGCACGTGGCGAGCCCGACCGCGCTGAGCGCTTCCTGCGGGACGCGGTTGCCTACCTGCAGGAGCGCGCCGGCCATCTCTCCGACTCCCCCATGCGGGAGTCGTACCTGACCAACCCACCCACTGGCAGATCATGGCCCTCGCGGACGAGCGCGGCATCGCGTGATGGACGAACGACCGTTGCCCAACGACCAACGAACCGGTGTCAACATGCAGCCCCGGACGTCGAGGTCCGGATGCTCATCGGTGGAAGTCGATCGAGGATTCTCGGAGACACCCCGGTGTCGTCATCCCGAGCGGAGGCCCGCAGGGTCGGAGCCGTAGGATCCCCGCGCGAAGCGCCGGCCGCTGTGTTGCGGTTGTCCCCGCGCATCTGGATCAGGTATGGCAACGTGCCACTTGCGTCGATGCGCTTCGCGCCGGGCATGAGGCCCTCGCTCCGAGCGACGGTCGACTACGTCGCCGTGACGACGTGCGCCTCCATGGAGAATGTCGCCCCCTCGCCATCCTGCGCGGCCGCGATCGCGTCCCGGACCTCCTCCCGGATCGCCGCGATCGCCTCCTCCCGCCGCGTCTCGCTCGCCTCGGCCAGCTCCGGGATCACCGCCGCCGCGGCCGAGACCGCCATGCGGACCAGCTCGTCCGCCGAGCGGAAGTGGACCTGACGGCGGACGGCCTCGACCGTCACGTCGCCGAACCCGGCATCCACGAACAGTGACCGCACGATAGCAGCGTCCCCGAAGGAGAACGGGTCGTTGGCCGGCTTGCCGAAGTGGCGGTCCATCGCCTCGGAGATCGCGCCGAGGAGCCCCTGATAGCGGGTGTCGCGCCACATGCTCGCCCCCGCTGTTCCGCCGGCGCGCAGCACCCGGCGCATCTCGCGGACCGCCGTGGCGCGGTCCGGCATGAACTGGAGCCCCTGCTGGCACACCACCGCGTCGAAACTGGCATCGTCAAACGGGAGGTCCTCGCCGCTGCCTTCCACCCATCGAATCGGCGCCCCGTGCGGCGCAGGCTTGGCCCTCGCGACCGCCAGCATCGCCGGGTTGATGTCCAGCCCGGTGACCGCGCCCTCCGGGCCGATCCGTGGCACCAGCTTGCGAGTGACGGCGCCGGTGCCGCAGGCGATATCCAGCACGCGATCACCGGGACGGATCGGCACGCGCGCCAGCAGCTCGTCCGCCCACGGCTTGAACATCGCCGGAACGAGCACGTCGTCATAGACCTGGGCGGGGTTGACCGGAGGCGGTGCGGACGGGCTGGCGGGGGCGGTTTGCTCGGACATCGGGGATCTCCATGCGGGAAAGCGGCACGTCGGTGTTTCGAGGAACGATCCAGACGCTTGGGTCCCGGCACATCACACGATAGCGATGGCTCAGCGCTATGTCGATGCCTCAAAGGGGTGGCTCTGCGCGCATGGCGCGGGGTCCGTGGCGTGACGGTGCGAAAGGCCCGCCGGACACGGATCGCGCCGTGAGCGGCAGGGCAGCTATTCGTAGCGGAGGTACCACGCCAGCATCAGCGCGGTGCTGAGCAGGTGGAACGTATGCAGCACCCAGATCGGCCCCGGCGGCAGGCTGTAGACGTAGACCGAATGCACGAGGTTGCCGGTGTTGGTCAGCAGCAGCATCGCGGGGCTGTACGAGCGCAGGTCCTTCGAGACGAACGCCTTGCGCAGCATCGGCAGCATGCTGCTCGCGAACAGGATCGTGGAGAGCGCGCCGGCGATCACAGGCATCGGGATGTTCAACATGGCGTCATCCTGACCGGCTGGCGGACCGGGCTACGGGTGTGTCAGGCCCGGCAGTGGGTCGCCAGCCGACACGGCCGTGATCTCCGGGCAGCTCTTCGCCACCCAGTGCCCGAAACGGACGATCACGCTGCCGAGGCGCTCGCGCCGCGAGGGGCCCTGCGCCGGCAGGGCGTGCGGGTCGAAGAGATCACGCAGGTACCTGCGGTGGGCGTCGATGACGATGGAATCGAACTCGAGCGGATGCATGGTGTTGGGTGTCTCCTGTCGGGGTGATCGTGAAGTCGGAAAAGGCCTCGGGGAAACGGCCGATGACGGTTTCGATGCGGCGGCTCATATTCCCTGATTGACAATCTACGTC
>DASYVY010000493.1:0-2597 GCA_035936535.1 Thermomicrobiales bacterium
CTCGGAGCTGATGAAGATCGAGTGCGCGCGCGCCACCATGTAGATGCCGGCGGTCACCATCGTGGCGGCATGGATGAGCGCGGAGACGGGAGTGGGGCCTTCCATCGCGTCCGGAAGCCAGACGTGCAGGGGGAACTGGGCACTCTTGCCGCAGGCGCCGATGAAGAGCAGGATGCCCATCGCCGTCATCGTGCCGCCGGCGATCCCGAGTGCTTCGTAATTGTGCGCCTGGGCGAACACGCCTTCCTCTCCATAAAAGGCGACCGTGCCAAAGGTCCAGAAGGCAAGCATGATCCCCAGCCCGAAGCCGAGGTCTCCAACGCGATTGACGATAAAGGCCTTTTTGGCCGCGTTGGCTGCCGAGCGCCGCCGGAAGTAGTACCCGATCAGGAGGTAGGAGCAGAGACCGACCGCCTCCCAGAAGACGAAGAGGAGGAGCAGGTTGTCCGCCAGCACGAGCATCAGCATCGAGAAGACGAACAGCGGCAGGTACGAGAAGAACCGGTAATACCCGGCATCGCCGTGCATGTAGCCGACGGAATAGACGTGAACGAGGAAGCCGACGGTGGTGACGACGAGGAGCATGACCGCCGTCAGCTGGTCCGCATAAAGCGAAGCGTCAACAATGAAGTCGCCGGATGGAATCCACGTAAACAACCGCTGGTGAATCGCCTCCCCCGAGTCGTAGACATCGAGGAAGACCAGGATCGAGAGCAGCCATGAGCCGAACACAGCTGGCGCCGCGATCCAGTGGGCTTTGTCCCGGATCACCGAGCGGCCCAGCAGGATATTGACGCAGAATGCGGCCAGCGGCAGCAACGGAATCAGGAACAACAGGTCTGCCATCAAGATGTCCTCACCCTACCCCGAGTGTGCCTGCATGTGCGTACAGCGTTCCGCCGCAATCCAGCCTATAGGGACAGCCCTCATAGACAATGGCAAAGCCATTGAGCGGATGCGGTCCCTTCGTGTCTGCCCGGATGACTCCATGCGAACGTTCCCGCAGGGACCGCTCGGGCGACCACACGATGCAGCTGCTGGGTTCGCCCCTACGGATTGCGCCGCCTGGTTTGTAGGGGCAGACCGGTGTGTCTGCCCTGTCGTCCTCGACCCAACGCCTCCGCCTCTGCCAGACGCGTTAGTCACGGAGCGATCGCAGGTTGTCGACATCGACCGACTTGCCGCGCCGGCTGAGCGCCAGGATGATCCCCAGCCCGACGGCGGCTTCGGCCGCCGCGACCGCCAGCGCGAAGAGGACGAAGATCTGCCCGTCCAGCGTCTGGCTTTCCCAGGCGAACGCCGCGAGCGAGATGCTCACCGCGGCAATCATCAGCTCGATGCACATGAAGATGATGAGCACGTTCCGACGAGTCAGCACCCCCATCATCCCGATGATGAAGAGCGCGGCACTGAGAAACAGAAAGTGCTCGATGGTGACCTGGGTCATGCCGCTTGTGCCCTGCCCTGTCTACGCTGCACCGGCGATCCGTTCCATGACGACATCCGATGATGATCGTGGCCGCCGCGATCGCCGGGAACTACTGTCCGTCCCGGTCTGTGCGAATCCGGGTGCGGGTCTGGGTACCGCTGCCCGTCACAGTGACAGTCCCGCCCGGTGTCGAGGAGTCGTCCGTGGTGCTGCCCGACGCGCTGCCGACACGGGTATGGGCATCCGGGTCGCTGGTCAGGATGATTTGCCGCGTCGCGGCCGGTTGCGGCTGCGGACGCCTCCGGTCCACCTTGATCGGTGTTTCTCCGCGTGGTCCTTCCGGGAGCGCTGCATCCGTTCCCCGGCTATGCGAGAGACTGATCGTGCCTCGCCGGGTCCCGACGCGCTCCCCGAGCCGCTCCGGCAGGGCCAGGACGACCGCGCCGATGACACCGACCGTAAGCACGAGCGAAGTGACCTCGAAGGCGAGAAGATAGTTGGAGTAGATCACGCGCCCAAGTGCCTGCACGTTGCCACCGACGGCGGCGATGTTCTCCGGGGTCGCGGTGCCGCGGTTGACGGTTGCCGTGCGGGTGATGATCGCCGCCCCGACCTCCAGCAACAGTACCGCGCCGAGCAGGAGGCTCAGGTATCGCTGCAATGGCTGGGCAGTATGGAAGCTCGGCAGATCAGCGGGGTCGACCAGCATGATCACGAACAGCACGAGCACCAGGATCGCACCGGTGTAGACGATGATTTGGATGACGGCAAGGAACTCTGCTCCCAGCATCACGAAGATGCCGGCGATGTTCAGGAAGCAGAGCACCAGGAAGATGCCACTGTGGACCGGGTTTCGCGCCGCGACCACGCCGAGCGCGGTCAACACACTGGCGCCACCGATCAGGTAGAAAAAGATGACGTCCCAGGGCATCAGGCCACTCCCGCTGTGTGAGTGTCGTTCCGGGACCGACCGGTCCGGTCGCGATCCCTCAGGCGACCACAGGGGCCGCCCCTACGAATTGCGCCACGTGATCCGTAGGGGCAAACCCGTGTGTCTGCCCCGGAGCGCCGAGGCGTAGGAAGGTCCGGTTGGCAAGATGCGGGCCTGCCCGACGTTGATCCTCCCGATCTGCACATCTCGCGACGACGCCGTTGCCGGGATTCCTTC
>DASYVY010000494.1:0-1847 GCA_035936535.1 Thermomicrobiales bacterium
CGTACGAAGCGCTCGTCAAGACGTTCTTCGAGGCGCACGATCCGACCCAGGGGATGCGTCAGGGGAACGATGTCGGGACGCAATACCGATCGGCGATCTACGTCGAGAACGACCGGCAACGTGCCATCGCCGAGGCGGCCAAGGCTTCCTACAATGCGTCGCTCCAGAAGGCGGGATACCCGGAGATCACCACCGAGATCGCCGAAGCCGGCCCGTTCTACTATGCCGAGGAGTATCACCAGCAGTACTTGCACAAGGTGCCGACCGGCTACTGCGGGATCGGCGGCACCGGCGTGACCTGCGCCATGCCACGCAGGCTGGAAGCGACGCCGCGGCCAGCAGCTGCACCGGCGCCCGTCAGCGGCGGCGATCACGTCCAGGACGGGGAATCCGCTGGCCCGGCGACGCAGGATCCGGGGCTCAAGCCGCTCCCGGCATCCGAAGACGAATGGCGGAAGCTTCTCGGCCCCGAGCAGTACCGGGTGCTCCGCCAGGCGGGAACCGAGCGCCCGTTCACCGGGGAGTACAATGCCGTTTTCGAGGAGGGCACGTATCGCTGCGCGGCGTGTGGCAATCCCCTGTTCGACAGCAGCGTCAAGTTCGATCATGGCTGTGGCTGGCCGAGCTTCTCGGAGGCCATCCCGGGCTCGACCGAGGAGATCGAGGACCGTTCGCATGGCATGCTCCGGACGGAAGTCCGCTGCGCCCGCTGCCACTCGCACCTCGGACACGTCTTCAATGACGGGCCGCGCGAGATGGGTGGCCTGCGCTACTGCATGAACTCGGTCTCGATCGACCTCGAACGGCAATAGCGGACGCAAGGCCCCCGCGTCACCGCCCGGGGACCTTCTCGAACCGCCTGCTTCGAAGTGCCCCTTCCATCACACACGGCGAGGGCGGATCCCGGTCCAGCCGGGTTCGCCCTCAGCAGCCTTGTGCCATATCGCCCCCGGGTGCCCTTTGTGCCGGTGCCAACCCGCTAGGGTCATGCCGATGGCAGCCTGGAACGACTTCCCCTTGATGATGCTTTCTCGCTGCAGATTGACCATTCCCGTAGCGGTCATGAGGCGCGGTGGTCAGCCGGATGACAGGGGGCCGGTGGGTTGACGCGTACCGGCATCGATGTCTGCTTCCGGCACTGTCGTCAGCGCCGTCGGCGGGTTGGACGATTGCGAAACGACGCTGAATGTTCCGTCGGTCTCCAGGACGACCGCCGCGATCTGCTTGTGTGAGGCACTGCCGCTCTCGCGAATCGCGGCCAGGACCTCCGCCTTGGTGACGCGCGCGCGTCGCATCGCGTCCGGCAGCATGTCGCCCCGATGGAGGACGAGCACAGGCTCCGATTTTACGAGCCGGTGGATCCGTGAAGAGCGAACCGAAAGCCACGTCACGATATACTGGAGCCCGATCAGGAGCGCCAGCGCGAGAATGCCCTCGGCCAATGCGACATCCTTGCTGATGATGATCGAGGAGAGCGTGGAACCGAGGGCAATGGTCACGATGAAGTCGAAGGCATTCATCTTCGAGAGCGTGCGATTGCCGGAGATGCGAAGCATCACCACCACTGCAACATAGGCGAGCACTCCTACCACAAGCACACGCAGGAGGCCGGTTCCGTCGTCATACATATACGTTAACAATCTACACTCCCTGAGTTTTGCTATCGGCCGTGGTTGCCATGACAGGATCCAACGAAGGTTGATCGCGATTTCTCTCGCCAGATACTGACCATGAAGCCCTGGTCGTGTAGCCCGGGCTAGCGTGACCCTGTCACGTGACTCGTAGGCGCACCGCGGTACTGCTGGCACGTCCGAGGTGAGTCGGGCAGCCCTGGTCACACCGCTGAC
>DASYVY010000495.1:0-2682 GCA_035936535.1 Thermomicrobiales bacterium
GGAAGACCCTTCCGGCACGTGGTAGAGGCGGGAGCGGCCATTGCCCTTGATCGGGAATCCCTCGGGGCATTCGGTCGTTCCATCGCCGCGAACCGCATCCTGGTCTTCCGCCACGATCCCGGGCATGGGCCCGGTATTCGCTTCCAGTGCACTGCCCGAATCATCGGATTGCTCCGCATCGTCCCCGGCGGATTCCACAGAGCCGCTCGCGGCTGATCCTGTGTCAGCGACGGCTGCAGATGCCTCTTCCGCATCGATGTTGAGAGCGTCCGGCACGGTCCCGCCTGAGCTGGAGGAGTCTCCCCGAGCGTTGGCGGTCGCTGGCATGTCGCGTCCGCTCCCGGCTGCTCCTGCATCAGCAACGCCCGTGGGCGCCTCTCCCGCTTCGTCCTCCCGGTCCATCAAGACGAGACCCTGGGCATCCGGTGCGCCGGTGCCGGCAACATCCCGCCCGGAACCGAAGGCGCGCTCGCGTTCTCCGCTAGCCTGGGCTGCGGGAGCCCCATCACCCCGCCCGGACTGGACGCTAGCCTGGTCACCAGCACCGGCATTCTGTCCGGGAACGCCCACCTGTGACCGGTACAGCGCGAGCACCCGCCTAGGCACATTCGCCTTGAGCACGACGGCGACGGATACACCCCAGAAGAACGCTGATCCCGAACTGGTCAGAACCGTGACCACCGTGGGTCTCCGGCTCGTCTGGAAATCACGCATGAATTTCTCCTCTCGAATCGCATACCCGCACTTCGCCGCCGCACCGTGGTGGCACCGTGGCCGCACCATCATTCCGGAACGCGGCCGGCATTCGATCGACACCACCGCCGATCGGCGGGATCGCCCCTCATCTTCCAAGCTTCTCGGCTTGTCGCTTTCTCGGCGATGATGCCGGATCGTTCGGGCATAGCGTAATGGTAAACTTCCTGGAGCGAGCCCTGTAACGATCGTGCGGCGCAAGCATCGCGCCAATGTCGATTGCCATCCAGGGTGTCCGTTTCCTCCGGCGTCACGCCAACGATTCGCATCACGATGTTGTTGAGCGCTTCCATCTCCGGATTCCTCGAACTTGTCCAGCAGAAAGTGCATTTCCAGGGGCCATGTCCGCCAATCCTTCCCTCTCCGCTTCCATTGAAGCCACCGAACCAACGACGATCATGCCAAGCCGTGTCCCTTCGCGCCGGGAACGGCCGGTCACGATGTATGACCTCTCCCTGGAGCAGCTCGAGGAACGGATCCGGCAGCTCGGCGAGCCGGCCTTTCGTGCCCGGCAGATCTTCGACTGGCTGTACGACAAGCGGGTAACGTCCTACGAGGACATGGCGAACGTTCCCTCCCGGTTGCGGGAGACGCTGGCCAGCACGCTGCCCTTCACTTCCATGGCGCCGGAACGCGAGGTGATGACCGACAACGGCGACACCTGCAAGCTGCTCTATCGCACGTTCGATGGCCAGTTCGTCGAGACCGTGCTGATGCTCTACCGGGATCGGGCCACGGTCTGCATCTCCTGCCAGGTCGGGTGTGCGGTTGGCTGCGCCTTCTGCGCGACCGGCCTTGGGGGCCTGACCCGGAACCTGACCGCCGGCGAGATGGTCCAGCAAACGGTTGATGCCGCTCGCCGGGCAGGGGAGATGGGTCGTCCGCTCACGAACCTCGTGATGATGGGCATGGGCGAGCCGTTTCAGAACTACGCCGAAACCATGCGGTTCATCGGCATCATTCACGACCCACGGGGGATGAATTTCGGGGCCCGCCGGATCACGATCTCGACTTCGGGCATCGTGCCGCGGATCGATGCGCTCGCGAACGAGCCGTATGCCGTCAATCTGGCGGTCTCGTTGCACGCGCCGAACGACGAGCTGCGATCGCAGCTCGTCCCGATCAACCGGCGCTATCCGATCGCGGAGCTGCTCGCCGCCTGCGATCGCTACACCGCGACGACGCGACGCCGGATCTCGTTCGAGTACGCGCTGATGAACGGCATCAACGACAGCGACGAGATTGCCCGCGAGCTCGGCCAGCTCCTGCGGGGCCGGCTCTGCCACGTCAACATCATCCCGTTCAACCCGGTCGATGTGCTGGAGTTCGAGCGGCCGGATCCGGCGGGGATCGAGCGATTCGCCGAGACCCTGCAAGGGATGGGCATCCCGACGACCGTGCGGTACTCCCGCGGGGTCGAGATCGCCGCCGCCTGCGGCCAGCTCCGCGCCCAGCAGACCCGTCTCACCGCTCAGGCATCAGCCACCCCGTAGCGGCGAACGTCCGAGACAATCGTTTAGCATCCGATGGGCTGCTCTCGCCAATAGGCGATCACGCAGTGATCGAGTGGATACGGTTCATCAATTGCTCTGCAATCGTCTGTGAGCGAGAGCGACCCATTCATCCCTTCGGGACGGCCCAGGAGCGGATGCGATGTATCGTGTTCGTTCTCGGTCAGCAGGGCGAGCGTTCGAGCTATCCGCACCGGCTGCGATGATTCCCTAAGTCTTCGTGATCTTGCGCACGGCAGGAGGCCGATGCGCCGCTTCAGCGCCGCTCTTGTCCGACACCACCAGGTACTCGGGATTCCCGGGCGAGGCGGCGACATCGTGGCCTTCGATCTTCGTCCGCTCCGTCAGCCGCTTCTTGACTACCCCGGTCGTCTCGCCCTGCGGCGTGTTCCAGGCAACGTGATCCCCAGGCTCGAAC
>DASYVY010000496.1:0-5359 GCA_035936535.1 Thermomicrobiales bacterium
CCAGCGATGCTGCCCAACTCGCCCCGATCAATGTCACGGCCGCGCAAGGGCGATTTCTGATGCTGCTCGCGCGGGCAATCGGGGCACGTCGGGTGCTGGAGATCGGCACCCTCGGTGGTTACAGCACGATCTGGCTGGCCCGGGCCCTGCCCGCCGACGGGCGCATCATCACGATGGAGATCGACCCGGGCACCGCCAGGGTTGCCCGCGAAAACATCGAGCGGGCCGGGTTCGCCGACAGGGTGGACGTCCGGGTTGGCCGCGCCGTGGACTCACTTCGGGCGTTGAGCGAGGAATCGCCGGAGCCATTCGACCTCATCTTCATCGACGCCGACAAGCCAAGCAATGTCGACTACGTCACCTGGGCACTCCGGTTGTCACGCCCCGGCACGGTTATCATCGTCGACAATGTCGTCCGCAACGGTGCCGTCACCGACCCATCGAGCCGGGACAGCAGCGTCCAGGGCGTCCGGGCCATGATGGATCTTCTCCAGAACGAACCCCGCCTGACCGTCACCGCGCTCCAGACCGTCGGCAGCAAGGGCTACGATGGCTTCGCGATGGCTCTGGTCACCGAGTAGGGATAGCCCCGTGTGGCTGCCCCGTGCCACGTCGAGGGACGGGGAGCCCTGGCGACTGCCCTTCTCCACCCGGGGATGGGGCGGTACGATACGGCGATGCCATCGACTGCTCACTTGCTCACCGGGTGACGACACTCACGACCAGAGGAAGGACCGTCGCGTGCCGCTTGGACGTTTTCTGACCACGGATGCCACCGAGCCGCGGCTCGGCCTCGTCGTGGATGACCGGATCATTCCGTTGGACACTTCCGGCGGTCCCGGCGATATTCACGCCGCGCTCCAGCTCCCGGCTAGCGATCTCGCCGCAGCCATCGAACAGGCGCGATCCGCTGATGGCGCTGGCATGCCGCTCGGCGAGGTCGAGCTGGTGGCGCCAATCGATGTCCAGGAGGTCTGGGCGTGCGGTGTGACCTACCGCCGCAGCCGTGATGCCCGGATGGAGGAATCCACGCAGCAGGATGTCTACGATCGCGTCTACGACGCTGATCGACCGGAGCTTTTCCTGAAGGCGACCGCGAGTCGCGTTTCTGGTCCGGGGCGGGAGATCGCGATTCGCGGTGATTCCACCTGGGATGTCCCTGAGCCGGAGCTGGTGCTCGTCATCAACCGCCACGGCGAGGTGGTCGGCTACACAGTCGGCAACGATGTCTCGTCGCGCTCGATCGAGGGCGAGAACCCGCTGTACCTGCCGCAGGCCAAGGTCTATACCGCCTGCGCCGGGCTCGGTCCCTGGATCGTACTCGCGGACGAGGTGCCCGATCCAACGGCCCTGACGATTCAGCTCGTGATCGAGCGCGATGGCGCCCTCTTCTTCGACGGGGAGACCTCGACGCGCGAGATCCACCGGCCGCTCGATCAGCTCGTGGAGTACCTGCACCGCTACAACGCCTATCCGGACGGCGTGTTCCTGATGACCGGGACAGGGATCGTCCCTCCGGCGGAGTTCACCCTGGAGCACGGTGACCGCGTCAGCATCACGATCGACAGGATTGGCACACTCACCAATCCCGTCGTCCGTCTCTGAAGAGCACCCTCGGACGAAAATGCAGCAAAGCGGACCATGCCCCGGGCGGTATCAAACGCCAGGGGCATGGTCTGCGTTCCAGTTCACGAGGATTCGCGTCAGGCTGGAACTCCAGGCGGCAGGTGAATGCCTGGTCTGGTAGCTCCGGGCAGCCTAGTGGGCCTTTCGAGGATCGAGCGCGTCGCGGAGGCCGTCACCCATGTAGTTGATCGCCAGCACCGTCAGGAAGATCAGCGTGCCCGGAATCAGTGCCTCGTGGGGATACAGCTCCAGGTAATCCTTGGCCTGGAAGAGCATCTGCCCCCAGGTCGGAACATCGGATGGGAAGCCGAGGCCAAGGAACGAGAGCGCGGACTCGGTGATGATCGCGCTGCCGACCTCGAGCGTCGCCGCGACGATGATCGGGCTCAACACGTTCGGCAGGATGTGCCGGTTGATGAGCATCGACCGGGTAGCGCCGATCGAGCGTGCCGCCTCGACGAACTCCTTTTCCTTGACGGAAAGGAAGCTGGCCCGGACAAGGCGCGCTGTCGGCATCCACGCCAGGCACCCGATCACGATCACGATCAGCAGGAACACGCCCACGTTGCGTGAGCCAAAGACATCCTCGGAGAAGTCCTGCATCGTCTCCCGGAACAGGTACGTGATCAAGAGCAGCAGCGGGAGCTGCGGCAGGCTGATGAACAGGTCCGTGATCCGCATCAGCAGGCTGTCGGCAAACCCGCCAAAGAATCCGGCAATCGCGCCGACCATCGTCCCGATCGAGATCGCGACGAGTGCCGCGACCAACCCGACCGAGATCGAGATCCGTCCGCCATAGAGCACACGCGCCAGGATGTCCTGCCCGAGCGAGTCGGTGCCCATCACGTGCGACACGCTTGGCGCTTCACCGCTCGGGTAGGCAAAGGGATCGTTGACGTTCCTGTCGTAGAGGAATGGCCCGACAAAGGTGATCACCGTGAAGCTGAGGAAGATGATCAGCCCAGCCATCGCCAGCTTGTGCTTGCGGAACTGCGTCCAGGCGTTGTTCCACAGCGATCGTTGCTCGCGAACCCGGGCGTCGCTCGGGGAGTTGCCGCCCCCTTCGGCGGCGGCGGCCAGAGTCGGCACCGATCCCTCCGTCCTCGGTACGCGGCTGTCCTCGGGATTTGTGACCATTCGTCCCGTCGCCATTTATGCGGCCTCCGATCGTGGAACGAGGTTCGACGTGAGCATGGTTGCGGGACCGGTCGAGGCTGGAGAGCCAGGTTCAGGCACCCAGCGTCGAGTATGCGGAGATCGTCTCATCGTCTGCTCCTCCCCAGAGGTATCAGTGGTAGGTAATTCGCGGGTCAAGGAGGGCATACAGGATGTCCGCGACCACGTTGAAGAGCACGACGAGAACCGAGACGCCGAAGGTGATCGCCATCACGACGGGAACGTCCTTGGAGTTGATCCCGTCGATCAAGGCGCGTCCGATCCCCGGGATGCGGAAGATCTGCTCGGTAATGACGGCCCCGCCAACGATCCCGGGAAGCTGGAGCGCGATGATCGTAATGACCGGGATCATCGCGTTGCGCATCGCGTGAAGGACGATAACGGATCGCTCGCGAAGCCCCTTGGCCCGGGCGGTCCGGACGTAATCCTGGTTGATCGTCTCCAGCATGGACGCCCGGACAAACCGGGTCAGCTGGGCGGATCCGAACAACGCCAGCACGGTAACCGGCATGATCGACTGTTTCACATTCGGCCAGAACCCCTGCACCGTTCCGTCGTAAACGAAGTTCAGCCAATCGAGCCTGACGCTGAACAGCAGGATCAGGAGCAGCCCGGAGAAAAAGGTGGGGATGCTGAACCCGAAGAACGCGAACGTCGTGGCGATCTGGTCGAACCAGGAATACTGCTTGATCGCGGAAATGACGCCGACGGGGATCGCGATCAGGACGCCGATCAGGTAAGCCGACCCCACGATCTTGAGTGTCACTCCAAGCCGGTCCAGCACGTAATCCTTGACAGGAACACGGGACGTCAGCGATTCGCCCCAGTCAAAGTCGATGAAATACGCCTTCGCCCATTTGAAATACTGGACGTAGAGTGGATCGTTGAGACCCCAGCTGTCCCGGATGCGCTCGCGCACCTCGGGCGACACGTTCGGGTTCGTGGCGAGCCCGCCAAGCGGGTCGCCCGGCGCAAGGTAGAGGATCGAGTAGACGATCATGCTGATCGCGATCAGCGTCACGATCGAGATCAATCCACGGCGTATGAGATATCGGCCCACGACGGTTTCCTTCCGTGGAACGTTCACGATCGCGATGGCCAGCTACGTCGCGTGACGCAGGCCCTCGAGATACTGAAGGTCGGGTCCCAGAAAATGACAGACGGGCCAGCACGATCATCCTTGAGCGAGCCAGCGTTGGACAGATGCGTTTCGACGAGAAAAAGCGTGATGCAGCCAGCACCACGTGGGAAATCGGAAAAATGCTACGTGCCGCTCCCGGTGAAGTCAAGGAAGCGGCGACTGGACAAGACCGCCCTGCGGCGGTCGAGACGCCTCTCCGATCACCAACCCGTGGGTGCTCTTGGGCAGATCGCCCAAACTCGACTCGGTCGCATGTCTCGTGACATGCGCAGTATGCACGATCCGAGCGCGGAGATTCAGTGCAACGGCCTGGATTCGGGCAGGGAGAGCAGACGTGTCCCGTCGAAGCGATGAGCGGAATTCCGTCAAGGCTCGCCTGGACCGGCTGCACGGCGGTCTCGTGGTGTCTTGCCAGGCCCGCCCAGGCAACCCACTGCACGATCCGGAGGCGATGGCGATGATGGCCAGAGCGGCCGAGCAGGGCGGCGCTCGGGGGCTCCGGGTGGAATCGGCACCGGACATCGTGGCGGTGCGGCGGGTGGCGACCCTGCCGATCATCGGCATCCGGAAGTTCGAGAGCGCCGCCAGCCCCGTCGTCATCACGCCGACCCGCGCCAGCGCCCGCGAGATCCTGAGCACTGGCGTGGACTACGTCGCGATGGATGCCACGCACCGCCCGCGGCCCCAGGGGGAGGCAATGCGAGAGGTGGTGCGGGAGATCCACCGGCACGGCGCGATCGCGCTCGGCGACCTCGCCACGCTCGCCGATCTCGAGCCCGCGCTGCGAGCCGGCATCGACGCGGTCGGTACCACGCTCAGCGGGTATACCGCCGGGAGCCCGGCCAAGGAGGAGCCGGATTTCGACCTCCTTCGCGCATTGGTCAGGCTCTCCCCGGTGCCGGTCTATGCCGAGGGCCGGTTCTGGACGCCGGAGCAGGCCGTCGAAGCGTTCGCGCTCGGCGCATCGTTCGTGGTGATCGGCACGGCGATCACCAACCCAATGGCGATCACCTCTCGCTTCGTCTCGGCGATCGACCGGTTCGCGCACCCGGAACGCTGACCGCCCCCCCAACGCGCCATCTCCAGGTACCCGTGTCCTTCCGGCCAGGCGATTGGGAGGCCATCGACGAGTTGCTCAGCTCGTAGACGGCCGTGACGCAATCGAACGGATGTGGCCCGTTGTGCCGGCCCCCAAGCGCCTCGAAAGGCCGATGCGTGTCTCGCCAACCTCAGGCAGCCAGATCCGTCTATAGGGGATTGTGCAGCAATCCACCAGATGCGGCCCATCGCTTCGCTCCGATGCGGCTGCCGGTGGCGCTGCCCGTGGCGCTGCCCGTGGCGCTGCTAGGCCAGGCTCCGGGTTCGTTTACGGGAAGGCTCCGGGTCACTTCTGTAGCGGCAGCCCAGTGTCATCGC
>DASYVY010000497.1:0-7644 GCA_035936535.1 Thermomicrobiales bacterium
AGACGCCGGGAAAGCCTGCCGCACAACCTTGACAGATGAATCCGCCGCCTCGTAGGATGCTGCCTAACAACCGAATACTGCCTTATCCAGAGAGGTGGAGGGAATCGGCCCTATGAAGCCCGGCAGCCTGCGACGACGACCACCCAGGCGTGGTCAGATCCGTAAGGTGCCAACTCCGGCAGAGCGATCTGCGAGATAAGGGATATGCGATCGCAATCGCTCCCTGCTCGTGCTCGGGAGCGTTTTTTTGCGCCCCGTCACCGAGCGTCATCCCCGGCCTGCAGGCATCCAGCCGTGCCGAGCCATCATCTCGCGAAACTCTCCGCCCCCCTCCGCCTCTCCGGAACACGGCAGTGACCACAGTCAGCATTGTGCGGACCGCCCATTTCCGGACGTGAGCGCAGACGAGCGATGGCAGACCGACACGGCCCCTCCAATCCAGCAGCCGATGACACGCATCAACGCCCCCGTCTGCGCGTCGTGCGTCCGGATGAAGGCCACGACGCCGATGGCGCTCTCCAGACCATGCGTCTCGGTGCGGCCGATCTGGAACTTGGCGGCAGGATTAACGATGTAACCCTTGCCTACCGCACCTGGGGAACGCTCAACGCGGCGGGTGACAACGCGGTGCTCATCCTCCACGCCCTGACCGGCGACAGCCTCGCCGCCGGACCCGGCGGCTGGTGGGAACCGGTGATTGGCCCTGCCCGGGCGATCGACACCGACCGCCATTTCGTCATCAGCGCCAATGTGCTGGGGGGCTGCCAGGGCAGCACCGGTCCCGCCACGATCAATCCGGAAACCGGGAAGCCGTGGGCCATGACCTTTCCGCTGGTCACGATCGGCGACATAGTCGCCACCCAGCGCACCCTGGTCGAACGGCTCGGCGTGACCCGGGTGATCGTCGCCGGGGGATCGATCGGCGGATTCCAGGCGCTGGAATGGGCGACCCGGCACGCCGATCTCGTCGACGCCTCGGTGCCGATCGCGGCGGGCGGCTCCCTCGGGGCTCAGGGCATCGCGCTCCACGGGGAGATCGGGCGGCGGGCGATCATGGCCGATCCCGACTGGCGGAACGGCGAGTATCAGGAGGCGGGGGTCTTCCCATCGCAGGGGCTCTCGATCGCCCGGATGGCGGCGATGGTCACCTACCACAGCCGTCAGAGCCTCGGCGACCGGTTCGGCCGCAATGCGGCCAGCCGACCCGTGCTCTATCCGGCATTCGGTCCCACCTTCGATGTCGAGGGCTACCTGCATTACCACGGTGACGCCCTGACGCGCCGGTTCGACGCGAATTCATACCTCTATCTCACCCGGGCGATGGACCTCTACGATGTCGCCCGGGATGGTGGCATCGAGCATTGGCTCGGCCAAATCGACGCTCCAATGCTGCTCATCGGCATCTCCAGCGACTGGCTGTTTCCGTCCAGTGAGATCAGGGTGCTTGCCGATCATGCTGCCTCCCTCGACAAGGACGTGACCTTCGTCGAGATCGAATCCACCAACGGGCACGACGCGTTCCTGAAGGACTGGGATCAACTCACCGGCATTTTGCAGCCGTTCATGGAAGGGGCATCGCGGACGGCTGCGAGATCCGCGTCCCGGGTCGGAGGGTGCACGTGAATGCCGAGCCCTGCCCGTTGACGCACCAGGCCCGGGGCCGGCGCGCGCGTGAAACCCTCGATGCCACGCGCGTCGCACGAGCGGGCCCAGCATCGCAGGTATCGACCAGCACTTCCAAACGGGAAAGGACATCATCCGGTGGCAGAAGAAGTAACGAAGCAGCTTGGATTTGAAACGCTCGCGCTCCATGCCGGGCAGCAACCCGATCCGACAACGGGATCGCGGGCGGTTCCGATCTACCAGACGACCGCGTACCAGTTCAACAGCACCGAGCACGCGGCCAACCTGTTCGGCCTCAAGGAATTCGGGAACATCTACACCCGGATCATGAATCCCACCACCGACGTGCTGGAGCAGCGCATCGCCCAGCTCGAAGGGGGAATCGCGGCGGTGGCCTTCGCCTCTGGGCAATCCGCCGAGACGCTGGCGATCACGAATCTCGCCACCGCGGGCGACGAGATCGTCTCCACGACCAGCCTGTACGGCGGCACCTACAACCTGTTCCACTACACGCTTCCCAAGATGGGCATCCATGTCAAGTTCGTGGAGCCGAATGCCGACGCCGTGCGCGGGGCAATCAACGAGAAGACTAGAGCCGTTTACTCCGAGACGATCGGCAACCCGGATCTCCTGACGCTGGATATCCAGGCGGTCGCCGATGCCGCGCATGAAGCCGGTCTGCCGCTGATCCTCGACAACACGACCCCGACGCCCTACCTGGTCCGCCCGATCGATCACGGGGCGGACATCGTCGTCCACTCGCTGACGAAGTTCATCGGTGGCCACGGAACCTCAATGGGCGGCATCGTCGTCGACTCCGGAAGATTCGACTGGACCGCGTCGCCGCGATTCCAGGCGCAGTTCGTCGAACCCGATCCGAGCTACCACGGGCTGAGCTTCACCGAGACATTCGGAAACCTTGCCTACGCCATCAAGCTGCGGGTGCAGGGGCTGCGTGATATCGGACCGGCGATCAGTCCGTTCAACTCCTTCCTTATCCTGCAGGGAGTGGAGACGTTGCCGCTGCGCATGGAACGGCACAGCCAGAACGCGCTCCAGGTCGCCCGCTTCCTGAACGAGCACCCGAAGGTCTCCTGGGTCAACTACCCGGGCCTGCCGGCTCACCCGGCCTACAACGTCGCGTCGAAGTACTGGCAGCATGGCCACTACGGCGCGCTTCTCGGATTCGGCGTCAAGGGCGGAGCGGAGGCGGGCCGAACGATCGTGGAATCGGTCGAACTGTTCTCGCATGTCGCCAACATCGGCGATGCCCGGTCATTGATCATCCACCCGGCGACGACGACGCACTCCCAGCTTACCCAGGAGGAGCAGGCGACGACGGGCGTGTCCGACGACTTCGTCCGCCTCTCGGTCGGGCTGGAAACGGTCGGTGACCTGATCGCCGATCTGGAACAGGCTCTCGACGCCGTCTAGCCCCGATGGCCGGGGACGGGCATCCTGCCCCGTGACGGCGCATGGGCCCAGCGTCCGGAGGGGAACCGGACGCTGGTGAGGTCAAGGGTCCGGCCACCGATCGGAATGCCACGGGCTGGGGGACCACCGTTTCATAGGGTCCATGTCGCATGTCGCTGCAACGCACCGTCCGCACAACGCCCCGGTCGACATGTCGACCGGGGCGTTGTGCCTCGAGGTAGTCGTTGAGTGGAGGGGACGAGACGAGCCAGTGTTACTCCGGCGCTGTCAACCGGTAGACCGTACCTCCACTGAGATCGGTCAGGTACAGCTCACCGGCCGCGTCCTCGCCAAAGGACGAGATGGACAGGTCCGTCTCAATCGGCTCGGACATCACCCAGTCGCCCTGCGCGTCCAGCCCCGCGCCCCACAACAGACCGGAGCAGAAATCCGCAAAGACATAGACGTTCCGCAGATCGGGCATCGATTCGCCACGATACACGTACCCGCCGGTCACCGAGCACCCACCCACCTCGTGGGTGTACTCGACCGTCGGCGGCGTCAGGCCGGACTGGTCGCATTCCGGCTCGGCGTAGCAGCTCGTGCCCTCGGTGATGTTCCAGCCGAGGTTCTGCCCTCCACCGTCCTCAGCCGGCAACATCGTCACCTCTTCGATCTGGTTCTGGCCAACATCCCCGACCCACAGGTCGCCTGTCTCGCGATCGAACGTGAACCGCCACGGATTGCGAAGACCATACGCCCAGATCTCCGGCCGTGCGTCGGCGTCGTCGACAAACGGGTTGTCGTCCGGCACCGCGTACGTGTCGCCTTCCTCGATCCGTGCAGGGTCAACGTCGATCCGGAGGATCTTGCCGAGCCAGGTCCCAAGGCTCTGCCCATTTCCGTCGGGATCGCCCTGGCCCCCACCATCGCCCAACCCGATGTAGAGATAACCGTCCGGCCCGAACTCCAGCACTCCGCCGTTGTGATTGGGACGCGGCTGTTCCTGCCGGAGAACGACCGCCTCGCTATCCGGGTCCCCACGGTTCGGGTCGTCGCTCACGCTGAAACGGGAGACGACGGTATTGCCATCGAGATCGGTGTAGTTCACGTAGAACAGGCCGGATTCGGCATAGTCCGGCGCGAGCGCCAGCCCGAGCAGCCCCTGCTCGCTTCCGTCAGAGCCAACACGGTCGCTGATGTCGAGAAATGGCTCCAGCGCGGTCTCACCGTCGAGCAGCACCTGGATCGTGCCGCCCTGCTCGACGACGAACAACCACTCGGCACCGTCCGGCGGGCTGGTCACGAACAGCGGTTGGTCGAAGCCGCCGGCGACTTCCTCCAGCCCGATGTCGAAGGTCTCCAGGTCGAAGGTCGACGCCTCCTGCCCAAGAACGGTAATCGGGGTGACGACGAGGAGCAGGAGGATTGCGATGCCCGCCCATGGAGGTCGGCCTGCGGGGAGGTTGCGTGTCACGAAATCGGCCTTTCTCGATCAGGGCGCGATGAACACGCCCCGCACGTGGTGCCGGGATCGACGTGCTCGCCGTTGGCCCGGTACAAGGAGCACCGGAATGGCAACTCCACGACGGCCTCGGCAAAGACCTCGGCTGATCCTGAGCGGGGATGTAGCAATGTGCCTCCGAAGAGCTCCGGGATTTCCCGATCGCCCGCATTACCCATCCGTGCCACGAGGTGATGCCGGAACACCGACGTAGCCATCGGTGTTCCGGAACCCCTGTTTGGACGGCGGCATTGGTGGGATAACGATCAGCCAGCCCGTTGCGGTGGAGCGCACGTCCGGGACGCGGACGTGGTGCCGAGGCACTCAAAGACGGGATCGAACCCGCTCCGCAGCGTGGCGGCATCGAGGATCCGATCGAAATGATTGTATCCGGCGGAGACGAAGAAGATGCGGCCATCCGTGCGTTCGAGCACGAACGTCAGGTTCACGACGCCCGCCTCGTAGCCGCCCTTGTAACCGGCACGCGGCCACATGGCCTCATCCATCACGCGGCCCCGGTTGCCGGTCATGATCTCGCGGAGCGGGGCCAGCCCCGGCTGTGCGCCCATCGACCAGAGCCCGGAGGTCAACCGGCACAATTCCGAGGCGGACGCGAACCACTCGATGCTGTCGATCGCCGTCGGTCCATTCCAGTTCCGCCAGCCGCCCGCGGGATCGAGGCGAACCGGATCGATGGTCGTCCGCAAGAGGCGAAGCTGTTCCGCGTCATCGGCCCGGGTGTAGGCGGTCATCCAGTCCGTCGATTGCAGCATCTTGATCGCGAACAGCTCGCGGGTCAGCAGCAGCGGCGTGTTGAGCGCGGGGTCGCCGTGACCGAACGCGCCGAAGGCCCGTTCCACATTCTCCCGGCCGAGCAGATCGATGAGGTGATCGGTCGCCGTGTTGTCGCTCTGCCAGATCATCGCCTCGGCCAGCTCACGAACGGATACACGGGTTCCGGGAGCGGCAAACGCCAGATCGCCGGACGGCATGCTGCGGAGGGTATCGGACAACTCGATCCTGTCCGCCCATCCCACGCTGCCCGCCTGGATTTGTCTGCCCAGCTCGCCGAGCACGTAGAGCTTGAACGTGGATGCGATGGCCAGCCGCTGATCGGCGTTGCGCTCGTGAATGGACTGGCAGCGCCCACCAGTGAACTCCGCAACCAAGAGGTTGGTGCGGGGAGCCGCGTTGGTCTGAAACCGATCGAGCTGTGCCCACGGGGAGGGCGCGGCGGCCACGGGCACCACCGGGCAGGCCAGCGCGAAAACGCTCACCAGCAAGAGCGCCAATCCGCCGAGGCGGAGCGCGGATCGGCGGGCTTTCCTGACCATGGCACACCGACACGAGGACATGGTCATCTCCCTGATCCGAGAGAAAAGACGAGTCTGAGGGCACCGGTCGGTGCCTCATTCGCACGAGCGCTCCAGCGGGCTGGAGAACGTCCAGAGCCCGTCATGACAAGCGTGTTCGTATCCTGCTGACAGCGTAAATCAGACACAGGCATCCGGCAACGTGTGCCTTAAGGACACAGGTGCTACGCCGCTTTTGTGTCGAGAGGTGAGGCCAGGAGGGGATCATGCCACTGTTCGCGACGGCCAGCGGTCACGCTTGGGGCTGGGTCATGGAATGCCGCGAGCGCTTGTCAACTGGGGCACCTGGAGGGTCGACATCGGACCGTGGGGGAGATCCGCCGCGTCCGGCCGTATACTGAGCCCATGGCGGGTCAGCCCGTCCTTCCGCTCGGCCACCATCGTGAAAGCTCGCTAGATGCTCCGCGTCTCCTCCCCAGTCACGCCTGACCCGGACGCCGACGCGATCGATACCAGCATGCATGCTCCATCAGGTTGGGCGGCCGATCCGGCCCCACGCCTGGTGCGCTCCCTGCCGCGGATGGTGCTGGAAACGGTGCTGCTCGTTCTGGTCCTCTACGTGGCGCTACGCGTCTTCCTGATCCCGTATCAGGTCGATGGCGCGAGCATGTCCCCGGACCTGCGGGACGGTGAGCGGGTGTTCGTCCATCGCCTCGCCTACACGGATCTCGATGTCGACGCGCTGTGGAATGTGCTGCCCTGGGAACACCGGTCCGGCCACGACGAGATCTTCATCCCGGCTCCTCCGGAGCGCGGTGACATCGTCGTCGTGCAGCCGCCGGTCGCGAGCACCGAACCCTATATCAAGCGCGTGATCGGATTGCCCGGCGAACGCGTGACGTTCCGCGAGGGACTGGTGTTCATCGATGGAATGGCGCTGACGGAACCGTACATCGAAGGCGCCATCACCTCATGCATGTATGGTCCATGGTGCTCGCTGACCGTCCCGGAGGATGCCGTGTTCGTGCTTGGCGACAACCGCCAGGACAGCACCGATTCCCGCTCGTTCGGCACGATCGCCTACGACCACATCATCGGGCAGGCCGTGTTCAGCAACTGGCCCCTGGAGAAGATCGGCCCTGTTGAGCACCCGGTCTATGATGTGACGGCGCCTGCCCCTGACTGAGCTTCCTGGCGCGCTGGTCGGTCGGCGATGGCCCGGTCCCCGAGTGTGGAGATCACGTTTGCCGCCGCCTGCTCGCCGGATGCGATGCAATCGGGGATACCCACGCCACGGAGCATGTTGCCAGCGATCTCGAAGCCGGGTATCCGGCCGCATTCGGTACGGATCGTCTCGACTCGCTGGAGATGCCCGAGGTTGTACTGGGGCATGCCCCGCTCCCACCGGTAAACGCGGGTGAGTTCCGGCTCTCCGGTGACTCCAAGAACGTCCTCGATCTCGTGCCGGGCAATCGCGACCAGCGACGCGTCATCACCGACAAGAACCTGCTCCTGCCCGGACCGGCCAATGAACGCCCGGACCAACACGTTGCCCTCCGGCGCGCGGTCGGGCCATTTCGACGACACCCAGGTCATCGCCATGACCTCCCGTTCTTCCGCTCGGGGCACGACGTAGCCATATCCCCGCAACTGCCAAGGGAACCGGGAAGCATCGAATGCCATCGCGACAAGGGCGTTCGAGACATGCGGGATCCCGGCCAGCGCCTCAGCCGCCTTCGGAACCACGGGCCGAACCAGGTCCGCCGCACGCCAGGCTGGCGTCGCGACGAT
>DASYVY010000498.1:0-1956 GCA_035936535.1 Thermomicrobiales bacterium
GTCCCAGCTCGCGCCAACCAGTCCGGTCGTGCATAGCGGCACCTATTCCGGTCATTTGCTGAGCGTCCTGGCTGCGCTGGCGACACTAACAGAGCTGCGAAAGCCGGGAATCTATGATCATCTGCGGGCAACGAGCGAATCCTTCTACCAGGGGATGCAGGCCATCTTTGACCGGCACGGGCTGCCTATCCGTGTGCAGGGTTTGGGGACGCGCTTTGGCCTCTACTTTGGTCACACCCAGCCTGTGCGCACCCTGAATGATGCCCGTGGGCACGATCACGACCTGCACCGGCGGTTTGTGCTCGGCTGCCTGGATCGCGGCCTGTACTTCCATGCCTACTCCGGACGCGGCGTACCCGGCCACGCGGGGTTTTCGCTCGCCCACGACGATGAGGTGCTGGCGACAGCGCTCGACGTGGTCGATGCGGTTGCCGCCAATCTAAAAGGTGCGACGACATGACAGACCGGGTGAACGATGGGACTGAGGTGCGGTGGCAGAAGCTGCGGCGGGAGCAAGTCGCGGCGGCTTCCGCGGCGGGCGGCACTGTTGTGGTGCCGATTGGCTCGATCGAACAGCATGGTCCTCATCTGCCGCTCGATACGGACACGGATGCGGTGACGGCGGTTGCGCTGCGGGCGGCCCGGCAGGTCACCGATCCACCGGTGCTCGTCTTGCCGCCGGTCTCATGGGGGCTTTCCCCGTATTGGTTGCCGTTTTCGGGAACGCTCTCGCTGCGCCCCGAAACGATTCTCGCGCTGTTCAACGATCTGGTGTCCAGTGTGGCGCGTCACGGCTTCCGGAGGATGGTGATCGTCAATGGGCATGGCGGTAACGCCGGCATCATCCAGGTGGCGGCGACGATGGCCGCGGAACATGGCGTCCGTGCCGTCGCCTTTTCGTATTGGAACCTGATTGCGGAAGAAATGCGCGCGCTAACGAGGCGAGATCGTGGCGGCATTGGCCACGCCGGCGAGGTGGAGACGTCGCTCGCGCTCTATCTCCAGCCGGAGTTCGTCGCCCAAGAACTCGCCGGTCCCGAGAGCTGTGCCGATCTCGCGGCGATGATGGCGGAGCCATTCGCGGGGGTTGCCTACGGCCCTCCTGATCCTGCCAGGGAGTCGCCCCACGGCGTCTACGGCTCCGCTCCGGATGGTCGCCGCGAGCTTGGCGAGCAGGTGGTAGGACTGGCGGCAGACCGATTCGCGGACTATCTCCGGCAGTTTGCTCGATCATGACCAAGGAAGAGCACCGAATGCGCGTATCTTCGTCACTTACTCAATTGATCACCGGCTACGATTCGCCAGAAGGACCAGCCATTGACCGGGAGGGCAACCTCTTCTTCGTGAACTGGCTGAGCAGTTCAATTATCAAGTTGTCACCGGATGGCGATGCCGGAGAGTTCTTCAACACGGGCGGCATCCCGGCGGGTCTCGCTTTCCATCGTGACGGCTCACTCTACGTCGCCGACGAGGGCGACGACATCCACGGGGTGATCAGGATCACGCCCGATGGACAGGTCTCCACGGTCGTCGATCAATACGAAGGTCGCCCGCTGAACGGCGCGAACGATCTGGTCTTCGATGCAGCGGGCATTCTCTACTTCTCCGATCCCTGGCGATCGTCGGTCGAGCGGCCAACTGGCGGCTTCTATCGCTGCTTCCCGGATGGACGGATAGAGCGGCTCGACCACGGCCTGGCCTTCCCCAACGGGGTTGCGGGCAATGCGGAGGGGACGGCGGTTTTCCTGGCCGAGACCGGACATAAGCGAATCCTCCGCTACCGCCTCCGTGCTGATGGGAGTGTCGGTTCACGGGAAGTATTTGCTGAGCTGAGCGGTTGTCCCGGTCCGGACGGGATGGCGATCGACGAGGCGGGGGACCTCTACGTTGCCCATCACGGCGAGGGACGGGTGGACGTCATCGACCCGGCAGGCCGGGTAGTTGAGGAGATTCCAG